>NZ_JAXIOM010000118.1:0-668 GCF_049311025.1 Arthrobacter sp. 3Tela_A | reverse complement strand
TGGTGTTCCCTGATCAACAACGACGTGGGTTGTTGGTTGGGAACCACATAGTGGACGCAAGCAGCATGATCTTCATACCCCTTATTTGGCGGAACCGTTTGAAGTCGTGTTCTGCCCAGGATATGTGTGGTGTAAGTTATCGGCCTATTAGTACCGGTCAGCTTCACGGGTCTTTAGTCCCCGCTTCCACATCCGGCCTATCAACCCAGTGGTCTGGCTGGGGGCCTCTCACACACAAGGTGCATGGAAATCTCATCTTGAAGCAGGCTTCCCGCTTAGATGCTTTCAGCGGTTATCCCATCCGAACGTAGCTAATCAGCGGTGCACTTGGCAGTACAACTGACACACCAGAGGTTCGTCCGTCCCGGTCCTCTCGTACTAAGGACAGCCCTTCTCAAATTTCCTGCGCGCGCAGCGGATAGGGACCGAACTGTCTCACGACGTTCTAAACCCAGCTCGCGTACCGCTTTAATGGGCGAACAGCCCAACCCTTGGGACCTACTCCAGCCCCAGGATGCGACGAGCCGACATCGAGGTGCCAAACCATGCCGTCGATATGGACTCTTGGGCAAGATCAGCCTGTTATCCCCGAGGTACCTTTTATCCGTTGAGCGACGGCCATTCCACAATGTACCGCCGGATCACTAGTCCCGACTTTCGTCCCTGCT
>NZ_JAXIOM010000117.1:0-823 GCF_049311025.1 Arthrobacter sp. 3Tela_A | reverse complement strand
CGGTCGCCGTCGTATTCGTCGAGGATTTTGCGCCAGGAGCGGTAGATGTCGTGGATGCCGGCCTGGCCGAACATGGGGGCCTGGTCGCCGGGGAAGCCTTCGGTGGAGGCGCCGTCGGCGCGGCCGCCCCAGTCGGGCAGTCCGGTTTTTTTGATCAGGGCGTGGGCGACGTCGACGCGGAAGCCGCCGACGCCGCGGTCGAGCCAGAAGCGCAGGATGCGTTCGAATTCGTCGTGGACGGCGGGGTTGTCCCAGTTGAAGTCGGGCTGGGTGGAGTCGAAGAGGTGCAGGTACCACTGGCCGGGGGTGCCGTCGGGGCGTGTGGTGCGGGTCCAGGCGGGTCCGCCGAAGTGGGACTGCCAGTTATTCGGCGGGTTTTCGCCGTGTTCGCCGGTGCCGTCGCGGAAGATGAACATGTCGCGGGCGGGGGAGTTCTCGGGCGCGGCGAGGGCTGTCTGGAAGAGGGCGTGCTGGTCGGAGCAGTGGTTGGGGACGAGGTCGACGATGACGCGGATGCCGTGTTCGCGTGCGGTGGCCACGAGGTTGTCGAAGTCGTCCAGGGTGCCGAAGAGGGGGTCGACGGCGCAGTAGTCGGCGACGTCGTAGCCGGCGTCTTTTTGCGGGGAGACGTAGAAGGGGGAGAGCCAGATCGCGTCGATGTCCAGGGTGGCCAGGGTCGGGATTTCGGCGGTGATGCCGGGCAGGTCGCCGATGCCGTCTCCGCGGAGGTCGCGGAAGGAGCGGGGGTAGATCTGGTAGATCACCGAGGAGCGCCACCACTGCCTCTCACGCTCGGTGGAGGCTTCATGGACCGGAACCAGGC
>NZ_JAXIOM010000116.1:0-923 GCF_049311025.1 Arthrobacter sp. 3Tela_A | reverse complement strand
CCCCTTTGGAGGAGAACCCATGAGTGCCCCCGCGACCCGCACGCCCGGCACCCTGAGGATGCTGCTGCTCTCCTCCCGGCCGCTGTCCTGGGTTAATACTGCGTACCCCTTCGCCGCCGCGTACCTGCTGACCACGGGCGGGATCGACGCCGCCTGGGTGATCGGCACCCTGTACTTCCTGATTCCGTACAACCTGGCCATGTACGGCATCAACGACGTGTTCGACTACGAATCCGACCTGCGCAATCCCCGCAAGGGCGGGGTGGAAGGTGCCCTGCTGGACCGCCGGTTCCACCGCATCACCCTGTGGGCTGCCGTGGTCACCAACGTTCCGTTCCTGGTGGTGCTGGCCCTGATGGGGTCGCCGCTGTCCTGGCTGGTCCTGGCCGTCAGCGTCTTCGCAGTCATCGCGTACAGCGCCCCCGGGCTGCGTTTCAAGGAACGGCCCTTCCTCGACTCGATTACCTCCAGCACACACTTCGTGTCCCCGGCCGTGTACGGACTCGTGCTGGCAGATGCCCAGTTCACGCCCGGACTGTGGGCAGTGCTGGGTGCGTTCTTCCTCTGGGGGATGGCAAGCCAGGCGTTCGGAGCTGTGCAGGACATCATTCCGGACCGCGAAGGCGGGCTGTCCTCCATTGCCACGGTGCTGGGAGGCAGGGCTGTGGTGCGGCTGGCCTTCGGCGCCTACGCCGCAGCCGGTGCCCTGATGCTGCTCACCCCGTGGCCCGCACTGCTCGGGTCGCTGCTGGCCGTGCCGTACCTGCTGAACCTGGTGCCCTTCCTGGGCATCACGGACGAACGGTCCGAGGAAGCCAACGCCGGATGGAAGCGGTTCCTGAAGCTGAATTTCCTGACCGGTTTCCTCGTGACGATGCTGCTCATCTGGTACTGGCCCTCCCGCTGATCCCCTTCCCCTTGCC
>NZ_JAXIOM010000115.1:0-1529 GCF_049311025.1 Arthrobacter sp. 3Tela_A | reverse complement strand
GGGGAGGGGGGGGGGGGGGGGGGGGTGCTGGTATCAACCGTCTTCCAGGCCGTCGTAGAGGTTCCCGGGCCCGGACCGGGAACCGGCCTGTCCCCGCTCTCGGCCGAGCGCCGCCAGGTGCTTGAATCCCTGCTCGCCGACGGGCCGGCAGGTCCCGAAGCGGACGCGACGCAGCCGGTGAAGGTGCCGCTGCCCGCCGTGTCCACCTCCAGCGAGGCTTTCGCTTCCATCCTTGACTCGCTCACGGCGGCGGCAGACGTCCGCGACGGCAGCGAACCCGCCGCGCCGCCCATGCTCGTCCAAGCCGGCGACCTGGTGGTGCTGGCCGGGGTGGGCGGAAGCGCCGCCGACGCCGCCGCCCGGATCGCTGCGGGCCTTCCTTCCGGTGCATTGGTGGGCTACGGCGGTGAAACTGCAACTGAGCCGCGGGTGCAGGGAGCGGCAGGTGTGCTGAGCATGCGTGCCCGGGGCGTCCTGTCCGGCCAGCCGGCGATGCTCGCTTACGGGCTGGGGACATACCGGACTGCGGAATCCCATGCGGCTGAGCTGCTGGCGCTGGAAGCGGACCAGCTGTGGCTGGTGGTGGATGTGAGCCGCAAGCATGAGGACACCAAAGCCTGGGTGGAGGCACTCAGTCCTGTCCTGAAAGTCACGGCGCTCGCGGTCCTGGGCAGCCGGGAAACCGATACGCCCCGCACAGCGCGGAAGCTGGGGATTCCTGTGGGGTGGATCGACCGGTCCTAACCCATCGAGATGACAGAAACTGCTCGTTTCAGGCCTGAAACGAGCAGTTTCTGCTATCTCGGTGAAGGATGGGGCGGCACGTGGCGGGGAGCACCCTTCCAGGATTCGCCGCGCGCGGACTTGCGCCCGGATACTTGGAGGCATGACATCAACGCACACTGACACCCTTCCGGCCCGCGGGCCGGAGGCGGTGACGGTCTCCATCACCCGGCGGGTCGATCCCCGCCGCGTGCCTGAGGCCACCCACTGGGTCCAGGAGGGCGTCAACCTCGCCAATACCTGGCCCGGGTTCCTCGGCTCCGGATGGGTCCGCGCCTCCGCCACCTCCGATGAATGGCACATGCTCTACCGCTTCGCCGACTCATCCTCCCTCGATGCCTGGGAGCACTCCGAACCTCGCCGGGAATGGCTGGAACGCGGCCGGGACATGGTTGAAGACCGCACCGTCACCCGCCGCACCGGCATTGAAGGCTGGTTCGACGCGCCGTCGTCGAACACCGATCTTCAGACTCCGGCCAAACCTCCGCGCTGGAAGCAGGCCGTGGCCATTTGGCTGGGCTTCTTCCCCGTCAACCTTGCCTTCACCTGGCTGGTGGGACTGGGCTTTCCGGATTGGGACGCCCTGGCGATGCCGCTGCGCGTGCTGATTACGACGGCGATCCTCACCCCGATCATGGCCTACTGGGTGCTTCCCTGGGTCACCGGCCTGCTGCAGCCCTGGCCGCCCCGCCGCCGTTCCTAACGCCCACCAAGCACGACGGCGCCGCCCGGGTTCAGTCCCGGGC
>NZ_JAXIOM010000114.1:0-1692 GCF_049311025.1 Arthrobacter sp. 3Tela_A | reverse complement strand
GGCTTTCGGGGCTGGGGCGGCAGGCGCGCCCGGCACGGACAGAGTGGATCAGACCGAGCAAATGCTGACGCTCATGGGAAGCCTGCCCCTGGACCGGCTGGGCCGGTTTCCCGGTTCACCGCTGAGCGCGGACCAGGCGGCCGGCCTAGCCCGGCTGGTCGCGGAGCGAGCCGGCGAGGATCAGGGCTAGTCAGCAGGGGCTGAACGGCAGCGGGACGGGAACAGCGCCGGAGAATTACTGCGAAGCCTACTGCGAAGCCCGCTCCTGGTCTCCGGCGTCCTGGGCGGGGACACTGCGTTCCGATGCCGCTGCCGCGACGGTTCCGGCAACCAGCAGCGCCGCAATGCTCACGCACACGGCCAGCAGCGGAAGCGTCCAGCTCCCTGAAACGTCATGCAGGGTGCCCAGTGCGACCGGGCCGGCCGCCGCGACCAGGTAGCCCCCGCCCTGGACCATCGCGGAGAGCTGTCCGGCTTGCCGGCCGGAGCCGCCCAGCCGGACCAGGATCAGGAAAATGACGGTGATCCCTGCTCCCTGAGCCATTCCGCCGAAAGTCACCCAGACCACCCACCCGGCCGGTGCGAGCAGCAGTCCTGCAGGAAGCGCAGCCCAGGCGGCAACCGTCAGCCAGAGGAGGGTCCGGGTGCGCAGCCGCCGCGCCAGCAGCGGAACGGCCAGCGCACCGGCGATCGCGGGTCCCTGGAACAGGGAGGCTCCGGCCCCCGCACCGGCGGCGTCCAGTCCCAGCAGGTCAGAGAGCAGGGTGGGCAGCCAGGTGGAAACGGCGTAAAAGGAAAAGGCCTGGCCGCTGAAGGCAATGAGCAGAAGCCATGCGACCGGACGGCGCCATACCGCCGGCTGCGCCTGCGGAGCAGGCTCACCGGCAGCGTCTGCCGGGGCGGGGGTGCCGCCGTCGCCGGTTCCACGGGCGGCTTTCTCCCCGGCCCCTCCCAGCAGGAAGTCCCGCCAGCCCACCAGTCCCAGCCAGGCCAGGGCTGCCGCGATGGCCAGTGTGCACCAGACCGCCATGGCAAGACGCCAGCCGAAGGCAGCAGCCAGCGGTGCGGTCAGGATCAGCGTGGTCATCGAGCCGATGTTCATGGCCGCCGTATAGGTTCCGGTCACCAGGGGCACCCGAGCGGGCGGGAAGTCCCGGCGGATGATGACCGGAACCAGGACATTGCCGACGGCGATGGAGGCGCCGATGACTACCGTCCCGGCCAGTGCGAGGCCGGTTCCTCCGGCTGAGCGGAGCAGCGTGCCTGCCAGAATGCCGGCCAGGCAGAACGCGATTGCCTGGTCCGGTCCCCCGCGCCGGAGCAGCGGCAGCGCCAGGAAGGAGATCACACCGAAGCAGGCAATGGGCAGGGCTGTCAGCAGGCCTGAGGTCTGCACAGACATCCCCAGCTCGGACTGCAGTACGTCCAGGATGGGTGAGGGCGCCACGATCGGTCCGCGGAAATTCAGCGCGATGAGGACGATTCCGGCCAGGGCACCCCAGAACACCATCCGGGCGGAGCGCCTGCGGCCGTTCCGTCCGGTGCCTGCGGGACTGTCGAGGTGCATGCTGCGGCGATTCCTTCGGGACTCGGGGTCGGCAGCCGGCGCGGCGGCCTGACGCGATTCTCTCACCACCCGGGCAGTTCAGGCCGGTAGGCACGCAGTACGCCCCGGGCATTGCTGCCCGGGGC
>NZ_JAXIOM010000113.1:0-1909 GCF_049311025.1 Arthrobacter sp. 3Tela_A | reverse complement strand
CCTCGGCTCGTGGGCGCGGCGAGGTGAATACGCGACCGCGCCCGGCAACCGGTTCCGCTGGTTGAGGCACCCGTGCACGGCGCGGGTGCCTTGTCCGTGCCGGCCTAGTGTTTGAGGAGTGCCCTGGCTTCCTCGGCCCCGGCAAGGAGCCGGTTTGTCCGGTTCGCAACCTTCCAGCCATTCTCTGTCCGCACCAGTTCCCAGCGGTTCGCACTGACACGCTCGGCGATCCAGACGCCGTCGCGGTGCACCAGAACCACCGAGTGGCTGACCGCCGTGGCACTGTCCCCTGCAATCCGGATGGTGGGAGAGCCCAGGAAATGTGCGCAGCCGGCCCGTATGAATTCACGGTGGGAGTCGAGCTCCACCAGCGCGCCAATCTCTGAGCGTTCCAGCGTGGTGGAGTCAAAGGTGTACGTCCCGGCGCCGTCCCAGAGTTCGCTGATTCCTGCACCGTCGGCTGTATCTGCCAGCGGTCCGTAGCTGGCCAGGATTTCGACGATACTGGCCCGGTCTTCCAGCGCCTGGAGGCGCTCTTCCAGGCTTTTCACCAGTCCTGCCACGGAACGATCGTCTTCAGGGGGGCCGAGAACAAGACCTTGCCGACTTCCGCCGGCGCGTTGATTCCTGCGTTCACGGCGCACTGGGTTTCCAGGATCCTGCCGGTGGTTTCGGTTACGTCCTCATCCAGGTAAAGCAAGCGGATCCTGAGCGCACCGGGACCATATGCCCCGGCGGAATCGAAGGGCAGTGTTGAGTGCTGCTGGAGATGGCTAAAGGAGAAGGTCCAGGCGCCGGCGACACCGGGCACCTCCAGCAGCTGAGGAATCAGGTTCCTGTCTTCCCACGCGTGCCAGTCATGTGTCTGAGCACCATGCGGTTCATCGTGCTGGGTCAGCGTGATGTGAAGGCCGCGGTTGGGGCGATAAGGCAGTACATCCGGGTCCAGCAGGATCCGTGGCGCGGAATAACCCTTGACCGGCCGGAAGAATCCCAGCAGCGGTCTGCGCACGCCCGGGATGATGGGGCCCCGGCCCCATTGGAAGGAGGCTTCGCCGAGCCGGTCCCACTCTTCAACGCTTTCGTGGACCGGTGAGCGGAACCAGTACATGGCAACGTAGTCGGTCCCCTCGAACGGGCTCGCGGCCACCTGACCTGTTGAGGAATCCCTGGATCTCCCCCACCGGTCGCCCCAGGCGACTCCGGGCAGGGCAAGATTTTCCGGACGATGGTCCAGCTGGTGCCAGCGGTTGTATGCGCCGTGCTGGGAGGCGTCCGTCAGTTCCACGAAAGAGAAAAAAGCCAGGTCAGCGAGCATCGGTCTCCTTAGGCTAACGCTTGTTTGGTTACGCTATCAGAGAGTGGTGGTGGCGTGCAGCAAAGAGGCCTGCTGTTGCATGGGCGGGGAGGTGGCATACAGGAAAACGGCCGGCCTGCCGCCGACGGGGATCCAGGCTCCGGCCGGAACGATTCGCAGCCGTTAAACAGATGAAGATCCATACATCCTTGTATGGATCTTCATCTCTACGGTATGTCCGGCGGTGACCTACTCTCCCACACCCTCCCGGGTGCAGTACCATCGGCGCTGCGGGTCTTAGCTTCCGGGTTCGGAATGGGACCGGGCGTTTCCCCCACGCTATGACCGCCGTAACCCTTTGTCCTCGCTTGCGCGGGAAAACCTGGGTCACGCGCCGCATTCCTGATTCGAGAACCAGTCTGCGGCGGTGATGCTCTACTATCTTACCCCGTCCTTGGAGTGCTTTTGACCATGATCCCGGCCTGCGCCCCTCCCCGGGGCGGGGCCCGGAACTCGTTAATAGTTGTCCGGCGGTGACCTACTCTCCCACACCCTCCCGGGTGCAGTACCATCGGCGCTGCGGGTCTTAGCTTCCGGGTTCGGAATGGGACC
>NZ_JAXIOM010000112.1:0-1914 GCF_049311025.1 Arthrobacter sp. 3Tela_A | reverse complement strand
CCGTACCCCAGGCCAGCTTTCCAACCCCCCAAAGGAGGCGTACTCACCAGACCCGGAAACACCCGGACAAACCTGTTCATTGATATTCCACCCATGAGCACCCGCCGAAGAACATATGCCTTCGCAGCGGGCTTTACTCCTGGAAACCGTGCATCCAACACTGTGGAAGAACACAACACGTTTCAGGTGCTCCTTAGAAAGGAGGTGATCCAGCCGCACCTTCCGGTACGGCTACCTTGTTACGACTTAGTCCCAATCGCCGGTCCCACCTTCGACGGCTCCCTCCCACAAGGGGTTAGGCCACCGGCTTCGGGTGTTACCAACTTTCGTGACTTGACGGGCGGTGTGTACAAGGCCCGGGAACGTATTCACCGCAGCGTTGCTGATCTGCGATTACTAGCGACTCCAACTTCATGAGGTCGAGTTGCAGACCTCAATCCGAACTGAGACCGGCTTTTTGGGATTAGCTCCACCTCACAGTATCGCAACCCTTTGTACCGGCCATTGTAGCATGCGTGAAGCCCAAGACATAAGGGGCATGATGATTTGACGTCGTCCCCACCTTCCTCCGAGTTGACCCCGGCAGTCTCCTATGAGTCCCCGGCATAACCCGCTGGCAACATAGAACGAGGGTTGCGCTCGTTGCGGGACTTAACCCAACATCTCACGACACGAGCTGACGACAACCATGCACCACCTGTAAACCGGCCACAAGTGGGGAGCGTATTTCTACGCTTTACCGGTTCATGTCAAGCCTTGGTAAGGTTCTTCGCGTTGCATCGAATTAATCCGCATGCTCCGCCGCTTGTGCGGGCCCCCGTCAATTCCTTTGAGTTTTAGCCTTGCGGCCGTACTCCCCAGGCGGGGCACTTAATGCGTTAGCTACGGCGCGGAAAACGTGGAATGTCCCCCACACCTAGTGCCCAACGTTTACGGCATGGACTACCAGGGTATCTAATCCTGTTCGCTCCCCATGCTTTCGCTCCTCAGCGTCAGTTAATGCCCAGAGACCTGCCTTCGCCATCGGTGTTCCTCCTGATATCTGCGCATTTCACCGCTACACCAGGAATTCCAGTCTCCCCTACATCACTCTAGTCTGCCCGTACCCACTGCAGACCCGGGGTTGAGCCCCGGGCTTTCACAGCAGACGCGACAAACCGCCTACGAGCTCTTTACGCCCAATAATTCCGGATAACGCTTGCGCCCTACGTATTACCGCGGCTGCTGGCACGTAGTTAGCCGGCGCTTCTTCTGCAGGTACCGTCACTTTCGCTTCTTCCCTGCTGAAAGAGGTTTACAACCCGAAGGCCGTCATCCCTCACGCGGCGTCGCTGCATCAGGCTTCCGCCCATTGTGCAATATTCCCCACTGCTGCCTCCCGTAGGAGTCTGGGCCGTGTCTCAGTCCCAGTGTGGCCGGTCACCCTCTCAGGCCGGCTACCCGTCGTCGCCTTGGTGGGCCATTACCCCAACCAACAAGCTGATAGGCCGCGAGTCCATCCAAAACCGCATAAAGCTTTCCACCCCCATGGCATGCGCCAGGAGGTCGTATCCGGTATTAGACCCGGTTTCCCAGGCTTATCCCGAAGTCAAGGGCAGGTTACTCACGTGTTACTCACCCGTTCGCCACTAATCATTCTGTGCAAGCACAGAAGTCATCGTTCGACTTGCATGTGTTAAGCACGCCGCCAGCGTTCATCCTGAGCCAGGATCAAACTCTCCGTAAATGTGTTACAGACACACAACCGGAGCCAAGGAAAATTGGCTGCACAGTCATGCACTAAATTCGAAACCAGCTAAAAAAACCATCCACACCCACGGGGTGGGCAGGACAGCCAATTCAACCAATCAATAAATAATCGGTATCAATAAACTTGGCACACTATTGAGTTCTCAAACAACAGGCACATCCGGC
>NZ_JAXIOM010000111.1:0-1996 GCF_049311025.1 Arthrobacter sp. 3Tela_A | reverse complement strand
GTCCGGACCTTCGGGTCCGGGCGGCGCCGCTCTTTTACAGCGGACGAATCCAGCCGGCAGGAGTTCGAATGCTGAACCTGTCGATTACGCGGGATTTCGGACGTAGCGTGAAGGGACAAGGTGCCGGACTACTTCTGGGCGGGAGTGGTTCGGACGAAGTTCATTCTCGAGGATCCAAGCCATGGAACAGAGCCAAGGCCGCCAAATGCAGGGAAGAACTGTGCTGGTCACCGGCGCCACCGGCGGGATCGGCCTGGCTACCGCGCAGAAACTGGCAGCAATGGGTGCGCGCCTCGCCGTCACCGGTCGCAGACCGGACCGCGCGGAGGCGGCTGCGGAAGAGATCAGGAAGGAAAGCGGCGGGAGGGTAGACGTCTTTACCTGTGACCTCTCTTCCCAGGCCGACCTTCGGCGGTTGGCGGGAGAAATCCTGGCAGTGCTTCCCCGCATTGATGTACTTGTCAACAACGTCGGCGGGTATTGGAACACCCGGCACGTCACCGCTGACGGTCTCGAGCAAACATTTGCCTTGAACCATCTGGCCCCGTTCCTGCTGACCAATCTGCTGCTGGCGCGGCTGCGGGAGAGTTCATCTGCCCGGGTGGTGACGGTCTCCTCCAACGCACATGCCTCGGGGCGGATCGATTTCGATGATCTCCAGGGGGCAAACTCCTACTCGGGAGCACGGGCCTACAGCCAGTCAAAGCTCGCCAATGTGCTTTTCACCTACGAGCTGGCACGGAAACTGGAGGGCAGCAGGGTAACTGCCAATGTTCTCCATCCCGGAATAGTAAGCACGTCCTTCGGGACGGAGGACCCCGGAGCGGCCCAGCGCGTGTTCGTGCCGCTGCTGAGGCCCCTTATGCAGCGTGCGGAGGCGGGGGCTGCCACTTCGGTCCGGCTGGCTTCCGCTTCCGAACTCGAAGCGGTGAGCGGGACGTACTTCAGCAGGGGCAAAGTGCGCAGGTCATCCAGACGCAGCTACGACCAGAGGGCCGCCGCACACCTGTGGGCGATCAGTGCAGCCCTCACCAGACTGTCGGACAACCGGTAGGACCGGGGCCGCACGTTGGAAGGTAGGCTAGCGGCCACGCGCCGCTGGCTGCAGCGCGGAGGAAAGCGTCCGGATGGAAGGAACATGACAGTGAGCCTCCTAGGAACCCGCCCAACTGCCCCCGCTCCCCTGCATCCCACCGAACGGCGAAGCTGGGTGAGAGGCCACGGTGCCCAGCTTGCGGTCTACGAATACGGCCCAGAGCCGGGACCGGGGGTGCCCGAGGTGCTGCTGGTGCACGGCTATCCCGACGACCATAGGGTCTTCGCCGGAGTTATCGCGCTGCTGGCCGAAGACCACCACGTCATCGCCTACGACACCCGCGACGCAGGACTCTCCACGGTCCAGGAAACCGCGTTGTCGAACTTTCGGCTGCCGCTCCTGGTCGATGACCTGTATACGGTCCTGGAGGCGACGTCGGCCGGACCCGTACAGCTGGTTGGCCACGACTGGGGTTCTATCCAGGGCTGGGCGGCTGCGCGGGATCCGCGGGCGCCGTCCCGGCTCTCCCGGTACCTCAGCATCTCGGGGCCCGACCTGCAGCATTTCCGCAGCTGGTTCGCGCAGCGGCTGCGGACGCCGCACCGCTGGCCCGACGTGGTCCAGCAATGCCTGCGCAGTTCCTACGTGGGGGCGTTCCAGATCCCGGTGCTTCCCGAACTCTTCTTTTCCGTCATCGGATCTCGCCTCTATCAGCGAACCCAGGGGCGGCCTGCCGGACGCAACCCGCAGCGCGGTCTGGCCCTGTACCGGGCCAACCTCGCTTCCCCGGGGGAGCCCTCGGTGCTGGGCACCGTCCAGATACCCGTGGACGTGATTGTGCCGCTGCACGATCCGTTCCTTTCCCCGGCGCTAAACCAGGGTGTGGAGGAGTTCGCGCCTCAGGTACGGTTCACCGCCGTGGCGGGGGGGGGCCCCCGGGGCCGCCGCCGCCCCCCCCCC
>NZ_JAXIOM010000110.1:0-2313 GCF_049311025.1 Arthrobacter sp. 3Tela_A | reverse complement strand
GGCGGCAGCGACAGATGTGTATAAGCGACTGTTCCGGCGCGGCGCCGCGGCAGTAAAGCCCCAAGGCGTACGGATTGACCCAAACCGGCGCCAAACGGCCGGGGGCGACCCTGAACAGGCTACCGCGCCTGGCGGCCCGCTCAGCGGCTCGGCGTCCTGATGGTCAACGTCGCACCCGCGCCGGCGCCTGCGGCACGGCCGGCCCCGCACCGGCTAAAACCCCGTACGGACCGCACCCCGAAACTAGCTGGTCTCGACGACGACCTCGCCGGGCGCGAACCGCCGGTTGGCCAGGACCGGAAGATACTCCCGGACTTCTTCAATCCGGTTCCGGACAACATCTGCGGTAGCCACGGCTTCGGTTTCCTCGCCGAGGAAAATCTGCGGCACGCCCATTGGGTCCAGGATGGCGGAGTGCCCGATCGTGTGGCCGCTCGACGTTCCAGCCGCCGCGACCCAGACCGTGTTCTCAATGGCCCGTGCCTTCAGCAGAGTCTCCCAGTGGTCGATCTTGTGCTCGCCCTTGAACCATGCCGCCGGAACGGCAATCAGGTCCGCGCCCTGCACGGCGAGCGCCCGTGCCAGTTCGGGGAAGCGCAGGTCGTAGCAGGTCATCAGACCAACCCGCAGTCCACCCAGTTCCACCACCTGGATGCCCCGGTCGCCGGCCTTGATCCGGGTGGATTCGGAATAGCTGAACGCATCGTAGAGGTGCAGCTTGCGGTACGTGCCGGCGATCCGGCCGTCGGCTTCGATGGCCACCAGCGTGTTGTAGGGCCGCTCCTCACCCGAGGATTCGTACCCGCCGGCAACGACGGCGATGCCCAGTTCCGCGGCAGCCAGGGACAGCTGCTGCACAAAGGAGCTCCATCCGGCGTCGACGGCCGCGGCCAGCGGTCCTTCCACCTTGCCGATGCTGAACATCGACTCTTCCGGGAACACGATCAGTTCAGATCCCTCGGCCTTTGCCTTTTCTGCCAGCGAGCGCATCACCGCAAGGTTGGCTGCGACGTCGCCGCCGGGACTGAACTGACCAACGCTGACCAACATGCAGGAACCGCCTTCAGATCGGGACCGGGTGTGATCCCAGCCTAATGCAGGTCCTCGAAGTGCAGCACAGGTTTCAGGACCTGCCCGGATTTCGCGTCGGCGGCCGCGTTGTTGATGTCATTGAACCCGTAGCGGGTGATCATCTTCTCCAGCGGGAACCTGCCCTGCTGGATCAGTTCCACCAGCGCGGGCAGGAACAGCTGCGGAGTGGAGTCCCCCTCGGTGATCCCAATGACCTGCCGGCCGTTGAGCAGAAAGTTCACGTCCAGTTCCACGGTTGACCCGGGGGCCGGGGCACCAATCAGTCCGAGCTTGCCCAGCGGTGCCAGCGCGTCGGCGGCAGTTGCCGCCACCCGGGTGCTTCCGGTGGTCTCCAGCGCGTGGGTCACCCCGGCTCCGCCGGTCAGTTCAAACAGCGCCTGCAGCGCGTCGGTGCTGCCGGAATTGACGACGTCGGTGGCCCCGAGTTTGCGGGCGAGCTCCAGCCGGGAGTCCACCAGGTCCATCACCACAATGCGGGTGGACCCGCCCAGCGCGGCGGCCATGACCGCTGAAAGGCCCACCGGGCCGGCCCCGAATACGGCCAGTGTAGAGCCCGGTTCGGGCCGGAGCACGTTCATAACGGCACCGGCACCGGTCTGGACACCGCAGCCCAGGGGTGCCAGCAGGGAGAGGTCCGCGTCCGGATCCACCTTCGTGACTCCGCGTTCATCCGCGAGCACCAGGTCGGAGAAGGAGGACTGGGCAAAGAAGTGCCCATGCACTCCCTTCCCGTCCTTGCTGATGGTGGCACTGCCGTCCATCCGCTGCCCGCCTACCAGATTAAGCTCCAGGAAATACGTGCAGTAGGCCGGGTGTCCGCTGCGGCAGTTCCGGCATTCCCCGCAGCTGGTAAAGCTGAGCAGCACGTGGTCGCCGGGCACCACGGAAGTGACGGCCGAGCCGACCGCTTCCACGATTCCGGCGCCCTCGTGCCCCAGCACTCCGGGAAGCGGGAAGGGAATGTGCCCGGCCTGGACGCCCAGGTCCGTTCCACACACCCCTGCAGCCTGCACCCGGACCAGGACCTCGTCCGGACGGGGGTCGTCCAGGACGACGTCGGTGATTTCAAAGGGTTCATTGATGCCGCGCAGGATCGCGGCGCGCGCCTGGGTAGTCATAGAGCCCACGCTACGCGGCCGGGTGCCGGAGCATCAGGGTCTGCGGACGGATCGGGGGGGGGGGGGGGGGGGGGGGGGCGGGGGGGGGGCGCGGCGCGGGGCG
>NZ_JAXIOM010000109.1:0-2393 GCF_049311025.1 Arthrobacter sp. 3Tela_A | reverse complement strand
CCGGCACACAAGGCGCGCAGCAGATCCACCATCGAAAGAAAGTTGGGGTTTGGCCGCCATGCTTCGGGCGCTTCGTGAGCGTCCCGGCCGCGGCGACTCAGAAGACTTTACACAGGTTTGAGCCTGCATGCAACTTGGCTGAAACGCGCTCGGAACCGGCCCCCGTGGGACTGGTTCCGAGCGCGTTATTTCAGCTGCAGCTGTTAGCTCTGCCGGCGTCGGAGTGAAGCAAGAACCAATGCCGAACCGGCTATTACCGCGCCGCCTCCCATCAGGGCCAGATTCAGTGATTCAGCGCCCGTCTTGGGCAGCCGTTCGCTTACCGGAACCGGTGCGTACAGGTTGGTAGCACCAGTGCCCTGGGTGGCGCCGGGCAGTATTGTCACCTCACCTGTAAACGACGATTCAACGGTGACATCTTCGTTGGCGCCGGAGGTCGGTTCCGAGATGTTGCACAGAGTCCCGGCAGGAATCCCTTCGTAGAGCTGGGTGTATTCACCTGCCCTGGTGCCGGCGGCCAGTACAAAGACTTCGTCCAGGATTCCTTCCCCACACTGGACATGAATGACGATGTCATCCTGGAGCCCGGCTCCAGTACCCGTGATGGTCTTGGTGACCAGCAGGCTTCCCGGGTTGAGGTCGACTGTGTTGGTGACGGCAAGGAGGTTCTCCCCGTCAGTGATGGTTACGGATTCCGGGAGCACCGGAGTGACTGTTACCGCCGTCGTTGATCCGGTGACGGGTTCAGTGACTGAACAGACCGTGCCCAACGGCAGGCCGGAGACCGTTTCAGTCACCGCCTCGGTCGTGCCGGCGGGGATCTCGAAGGTGAAGACGCCGGATGCTCCGCAGTCCACCAGCAGGGAAATGTCACCCTGCAGCCCGGCTCCTTCACCCGCAAACGCCTTACTGACCGTCAGGTCGCCGGCAACGAAGAACTCAGCCGTCGCCTGGGCATTGGACTCGATCTGCGCGTCGGCCGCCAGGATGAGCTTCTGGGCAGTGGTGACCTGGGGATTATTGCCTGCGTAAAGGTAGACGTTGCCCGTCTGGACAGGAACCACGGCTGTCGCGGTCAGAACAACCGGATCCGTGGTCTGGTTGTCGTTCCTCACCCACAGCTGCGTGCCTGAAGTTACGGTCGTGCCGGTGAGCGGGACCGTACCGGCAGGATCTGTGTACAGGGTATAGCCGGCTGGCACTTCCACCGTGACGGTGGCGGCGTCGGAGGTAATGGTGAAGGGACCCGTGACGCCGTCGGTCGGGCCGGAGGCCACTGGCGGGTCAATCGATACGTTGGGGGCGGGCGGCTCGGTCAGCGGACCTGCAGCGAGTACAGCTGCAACGATCGGTGCGGTGTACTGCCGGATCGTATCGTTGTCCTCAAGGACGTACCCGTCGCTGAAGAACCAGATGGCTGCCTGCACGGCGGCGGCCCGGATGTTATCCGTCGGAGCTTCCGCTGGAAGTCCCGGCTGGTCAGGGTAGTAACTGTTTAGGATGCGGTTGATATAGCCCACGTTGGGAACATTGGACTCATCCCATGTGCCGCTCTCGTAACCCAGACCGGTGTAGGTGGAAGTACGAATGTCGATGCAGTACATCTGCTGCGTGTTACCGACAGCGTCAACAGTGGTGATGACGCCGGCGAACCCCTCATTTGCGGTCTCATATCCCGTCGGCACGTCCGCGGGATACCCGGTTGTGGGATCGAACGGCGCCCCGACTGGAGGCAGCCCGCCGGTCACAGCTTGACCCGCACCGGTCCCGGTCATGGTGATCTCCGTGATGTCCGAGGGGACCTCGTTCCCGGGGGATTCGCCGGAGAAAACAGCATTGGCCGGTACGGCGAACTGCAGGAGCATAAAGAGGAAAACGAAGATGCCGAGGCCGCCGCGCGCAGCTCGGCTGTTTATCAAGCCTCGCTGTCGGCCCCGGACACGTTTTGGTGGGTGACGCAGACTCATGGGGGTTCACGCTTCCGTTCTCGGCCTCAATAAGGATCATCCGCAGTGGTGGTCTCCGGACGGCGACGCAACAGCGCCCGTGGCCTGTGAGGCTACGTCTCCCTCGGGCATCTGAAAAGGGAAGATGGGCATTCGCTTCGAATGCAGGTGATATTGATGACACCGCGCGGGGCACTCGGTAGGCGTGAGTCGATTGCAAACGGACCGCTGCAGTCCCCTGCCCGGTGTTCCCATGCTGTGGTGCGGGTGGTGCCTGGTGTGGTCCCACCAGTGAACAGGGGTCACAGAACATGGGAACAGTGGACAGACTGGGAGTGTTAAAAGTGGTTAAACGGGTTCAGGCCCCGCAGCGTTGCGGGGCCTGAACTCGTTAATAGTTGTCCGGCGGTGACCTACTCTCCCACACCCTCCCGGGTGCAGTACCAT
>NZ_JAXIOM010000108.1:0-2522 GCF_049311025.1 Arthrobacter sp. 3Tela_A | reverse complement strand
CCCCCAACTCCCCGGGCGGGGGGGGGGGGGGGCGGCGGGGGCCCGGGGGTAGCGCCGGGCGGCCCCGCGCTCCTGGCCTGGTGGATCATCCGGCTTGGACGGCCGCGCGCTGGGCCGGAAGTTCCGGGCCGGGGAGTCGGCGGGGACAACGGGCGGCTCCGGGTACGCACGCTCCGGTTGGGGGTGATCTGTCTGGCAGCCACCCTCGCCATGATGCTGGGGGTGTTGGTGCTGCGGCTGCTCCACCCCGGTCCCAGGCACCCGGACTGGATTGCAGCCGCCTGCGACGTCGGGCAGGGGGATGCATTGGCCGTTAGGACAGGACCTGACGCGGCATTGGTCATCGATGCCGGTCCTGATCCTTCAGCGCTCGATACCTGTCTGGACCGTCTGGGCATTCGCACCATCGAAATGCTGGTCATCACCCACGTCCATGAGGACCACTATGCCGGAGCCTCAGCCGCTGCAGAGGGAAGGGAGATTAAGTCGCTCGCTTTCTCGTCGGCTGAACAGGGGATACCCGGGGAGATCAGAGGACTCGCGGACGAGTTTGCGGTCGATCCTGAACGCCTGGGACGCGGGGGAAACGGAGAGCTTGGCCCCGTGCGCTGGGAGGTCCTGTGGCCTCCGGCAGCTGAAGGCAGTGCCGGACTCACCGAGAATGATGCCAGTGCCGTCCTGCTGATCCGCACGGCCGGGATCAACTTTCTCTTCACCGGAGACCTGGAGGAGGACGCTGCTCGCCAGATGCTCCGAACCAGTCCGGAACTGCGGACCGAACAGGTGCATGTGCTCAAGGTCGCCCACCACGGAGCACGAAATTCCGGGCAGGCATTGCCGGAAGAGCTGCGTCCGTTGCTGGCACTGATATCGGTGGGGGAGGAGAACACGTACGGGCATCCAGCGCCGGAGACACTCCGGAATCTCGAAGCGGCCGGAGCCCTGGTGGCGCGCACAGACCAGTTGGGCAGCTTCATCCTGCACACCGACGACGCCGGGAAACTGATGGTCAGCCGGCTCGGCAGGGGGCCCTGAGCGTTATCCAGCCTCGCCGGAAACTGTCAACACGGTGCGCAGGTCCTTCACCGCGGCGATGAAGTGTTCGGCGCTGGCCTGGATGTCTCCGGCCGCTCCCAGCCAGCCCGAAGCCATGTCCGAGATGGCTGCGTAGGCTGCGTTCGAGGCGAGGGAGGCTTCGTAGGCCGGCTTCCCGTGCAAGCGGGCGTACTGAGGATTCCCGGCGAGCCAGTCCCGGATAGTGCCCATGATTCGCGTACCGGCATCGACCAGAGTGGCCGTACCGGCATCCCGGGCAGCGGGCTGGGTCCGGGAGAGTTCTGCCCGTAGCCGGGCTACCTCCGCGTTGACTCTCATGTGGCCGACGGATCCGAAAATGAGTGCAAAAGCCCCGCACACAATGTCGTCGCTGTGTTTGGTGAGGACTTCCTCAGCTTTGTCCTGCGGCAGCACGGTCAATGGCCTGCCAAGGATAGCCGCCTCGCGGGAGGGGAAGTAGTTGAAGAACGTACTGCGCGAAATCACGGCCTCCTCGCAGATCTCATCTACGGTCACGGCAGCGAAGCCGCGTTCAAGGGCGCCGCGCGCGGCTGCCAGCTCAATGCGGTTCTCAGTGTCCCGCCGTTTGCGTTCCCGGAGACCCGGCACCGCAGCCGCAGCGCTGTCAGGCCCGGGCAGCGGGACGTCCGGCAGGCAGACCGGCCGTGACAGGTCGCCCGTCCCAACCACCGTTCTGAGCGCATCGACCGCACGCAGGCACGCTGTCAGCGGATCAGGAACATCACGCAGCGGAATTCCCCACCACTGTGTCGTCGCGTACATGGCGGCATACGCCGCAGTCACGGCCAGAACAGCTTCTGTCCGATGTCTGTCGGGGAGACGCGCGTGCTGCGGATTGACGCGCAGCCAGCCCTCGACGGCGTCTGTGAGCTCGTTCTGCACGGCGATGAGCCTGGTGGAGTATTGGCGCATAGCTGCCGGCTGTTCAGCGATCAGCCGGGTACGGTCACGCAGGATGTCCGCGTCGGCAGTCTGGTTGGCCAGAACAGGCACCTGCATTTCCAGCAGGCCGCGGACGAGGTCGTCCGGATGCCGGGAAAGAATCGGGTGGGTCACTTCAGGTTCCGGCACGGCAAATGGTTTGCCAACGATCGCCGCATCGCGGGAGGGAAAGTGATTGAAGAACGTGCTGCGGGAAATATCAGCCCGGGAACATATCATCTCCACGGTGACCTGGTCATAGCCGTGTTCGAGCGCCGCCTTCACAGCTTCCCGCGCAACAACCGAACGCGGCTGCCGGCGCGAAGGCTTGCGGCCGGAGGGAACGCCGTCGACTGCGGGCACAAAATCACTCTCCTCTAGGCGTATGCCCCCGCAACATTAGCGGTACCCGCGGATGCGGACAAACTTGACTCCCGCCGTCGTCGTCCTCTGTGGGGGCGGGCACGGCCCTGTCTCTGATACACCTCTCCGAGCCCCCGCGCCTAGGCCTGGGGGCGGTTGCC
>NZ_JAXIOM010000107.1:0-2867 GCF_049311025.1 Arthrobacter sp. 3Tela_A | reverse complement strand
GAGATGTCTCTCTCACAGTCAAGCTCCCTTGTGCACTTACACTCGACACCTGATTGCCAACCAGGCTGAGGGAACCTTTGGGCGCCTCCGTTACTCTTTAGGAGGCAACCGCCCCAGTTAAACTACCCATCAGGCACTGTCCCTGACCCGGATTACGGGCCGAAGTTAGATATCCAGTATGACCAGAGTGGTATTTCAACGATGACTCCACCCGAACTGGCGTCCGGGTCTCACAGTCTCCCACCTATCCTACACAAGCCACACCGAACACCAATACCAAACTATAGTAAAGGTCTCGGGGTCTTTCCGTCCTGCTGCGCGTAACGAGCATCTTTACTCGTACTGCAATTTCGCCGAGTTTATGGTTGAGACAGCGGGGAAGTCGTTACTCCATTCGTGCAGGTCGGAACTTACCCGACAAGGAATTTCGCTACCTTAGGATGGTTATAGTTACCACCGCCGTTTACTGGGGCTTAAATTCCCAGCTTCGCCCGTAAGGGCTAACCGGTCCTCTTAACCTTCCAGCACCGGGCAGGAGTCAGTCCGTATACATCGTCTTGCGACTTCGCACGGACCTGTGTTTTTAGTAAACAGTCGCTTCCCCCTGGTCTCTGCGGCCCACACCCGCTCCGGAAAGCAAGTTTCCATCACGGGGCAGGCCCCCCTTCTCCCGAAGTTACGGGGGCATTTTGCCGAGTTCCTTAACCATAATTCTCTCGATCGCCTTGGTATTCTCTACCTGATCACCTGTGTCGGTTTGGGGTACGGGCGGCTAAAACCTCGCGCCGATGCTTTTCTAGGCAGCATAGGATCACCGGATTCCCCCGTTCGGGGGTCCCATCAGATCTCAGGTGCGTCATCAAAGACACAGTGACGGATTTGCCTATCACTGACCCTACATCCTTAGACCAGGACAACCATCGCCCGGCCCGGCTACCTTCCTGCGTCACACCTGTTAATACGCTTACCTCCCGGGATACGGTCCCGCGCTCCACCAAAACCCGGAACACCACAAGGGTGCACGGGCAGGTTTCGGGCGGTTAGTTTCCCCCGTTCAGTATGGGCGGTTTTTCGCCGGTACGGGAATATCAACCCGTTGTCCATCGACTACGCCTGTCGGCCTCGCCTTAGGTCCCGACTTACCCAGGGCAGATTAGCTTGACCCTGGAACCCTTGATCATTCGGCGGACGGGTTTCTCACCCGTCTTTCGCTACTCATGCCTGCATTCTCACTCGTGTAGGCTCCACCACTGGTTTACACCGCAGCTTCACTGCCCACACGACGCTCCCCTACCCATCCAGACGGCTGAACCACGAAGGCTTACCAAAAATCTGAATGCCACAACTTCGGCGGTGTACTTGAGCCCCGCTACATTGTCGGCGCGGAATCACTTGACCAGTGAGCTATTACGCACTCTTTCAAGGATGGCTGCTTCTAAGCCAACCTCCTGGTTGTCTGGGCAACTCCACATCCTTTCCCACTTAGCACACGCTTAGGGGCCTTAGTTGGTGGTCTGGGCTGTTTCCCTCTCGACTATGAAGCTTATCCCCCACAGTCTCACTGCTGCGCTCTCACTTACCGGCATTCGGAGTTTGGCTGACGTCAGTAACCTTGTAGGGCCCATCGGCCATCCAGTAGCTCTACCTCCGGCAAGAAACACGCAACGCTGCACCTAAATGCATTTCGGGGAGAACCAGCTATCACGGAGTTTGATTGGCCTTTCACCCCTACCCACAGCTCATCCCCTCCATTTTCAACTGAAGTGGGTTCGGTCCTCCACGACGTCTTACCGTCGCTTCAACCTGGCCATGGGTAGATCACTCCGCTTCGGGTCTAGATCACGCCACTCACTCGCCCTGTTCAGACTCGCTTTCGCTACGGCTTCCCCACACGGGTTAACCTCGCGACGTAACACTAACTCGCAGGCTCATTCTTCAAAAGGCACGCTGTCACAGCAATCAGAGCTGCTCCAACGGTTTGTAGGCACACGGTTTCAGGTACTATTTCACTCCCCTCCCGGGGTACTTTTCACCTTTCCCTCACGGTACTTGTCCGCTATCGGTCATCAGGGAGTATTTAGGCTTACCAGGTGGTCCTGGCAGATTCGCACGGGATTTCTCGGGCCCCGTGCTACTTGGGATCCTCTCCAAGCGGCAGCATACATTCCGGTTACGGGGCTAACACCCTCTACGGCCTGGCTTTCAAACCAGTTCACCTATGCACCTGCACTCACTTCACCAGTCCGGCAGAACTGATACGGAAAGTCCCGCAACCCCAGTGATGCAACGCCCGCCGGCTATCACACACCACTGGTTTAGCCTCTTCCGCGTTCGCTCGCCACTACTAACGGAATCACTGTTGTTTTCTCTTCCTGCGGGTACTGAGATGTTTCACTTCCCCGCGTTCCCTCCACGCACCCTATGTGTTCAGATGCGGGTCACCCGGTCACTCGCGCGCCGGGCGGGGTTTCCCCATTCGGACATCCTGGGATCAACGCTCGGTTATCAACTCCCCCAGGCTTATCGCAGATTCCTACGTCCTTCTTCGGCTCCTGATGCCAAGGCATCCACCGTGTGCCCTTAAAAACTTGACCACAAAGATCAACAATTAATATCGCTATCGAGAAAACCATGGAAAACCAGTACAAGACCGGTCACCAGGTTTATCTGAAATTGCACTTAATAATTTTTAAGATGCTCGCGTCCACTATGTAGTTCTCAAACAACAACCCCGTCACACCCATCCACCAGACCAGGCACCCCGCAAAGGGGAACCACCAGCCGGCCTCCGGCATGCGCAGGAAAAACCAGAAACAACAGATCCTGTTGCCTCAGGACCCAACAGTGTGCCAAACGATTACCCCCGG
>NZ_JAXIOM010000106.1:0-3024 GCF_049311025.1 Arthrobacter sp. 3Tela_A | reverse complement strand
CCGATGGTACTGCACCCGGGAGGGTGTGGGAGAGTAGGTCACCGCCGGACAACTATTAACGAGTTCAGGCCCCGCAACGCTGCGGGGCCTGAACCCGTTTAACACCCCAACACTCCCGCACTCATAGGTCTCCCATTAACGGTGGCCGCCCGTCTTCGTGACCACCGAAGCCGGGAACTGCGTAGGCTGGGAAGATGACTTCATCCCTGTTCTCCCATGCCCCGGAACCCGAGCCGGAGGGCAAACGCGCACCCATCGCCGATATCGAAGACAGCTGCACCGTTCCCCGTGAAACCGACGAGGCGTTCCGGGGGTTCCATGAGTACCCGCACCTGTGGTGGCCCACGGAGTTCACCGTCTGCGGAGAAGGCACACACGTGGAGTTCGAAGGCGGTGCCCTGGTCGAAACCAGCGAGGACGAAGAAGCCGCAGCACGCGCTGCCGTCCAGCACATCCAGCCGGGCCAGCTCCTGGAGCTGGAGTGGAACCCCGGCACCGGGTCAACCGCAGTAACCATTACCTTCGCCCCCGATGGCACCGGCACGTCAGTGAGCATCCGGCACACCGGATTCGAGGCGCTACCCGACGGAGCTGCGCAGCGCGATGAAGCAGAGTCCCTCTGGCGCAACGTTCTGCAACGTTACGCCCGGTTCATGGGCGCCCGGTAGCCTTCTTGCTATGACGATGCCTGCCCTGCACGACCTGGAAGTGTCAATCCCCGGAGTCCGCATCAACACGGATCCCGAGACCCTGAAGCAGTACGCACGCGATCAGGGCCCGGTGCAGGAACTCATTGATCCTCTGGCGGTGGTGTGGGCCGAATCAGTCGCTGACGTGCAGGAGATCCTGCGCTGGGCCTCTCGCACCGAAACTGCGGTCGTCCCCCGCGGTGCAGGAACAGGTGTATCCGGCGGCGCCCATGCAACACGGAACTGCATTGTCCTCAGCCTTGAAAAGATGAACCGCATCCTGGACATTCGTCCGGGCGATGAACTCGCTGTGGTCGAAGCCGGCGTCATCAATGCAGACCTCAACGAAGCAGTGAAAGAGCACGGGCTCATGTACGCCCCGGATCCGGCCAGCTACAAGGTCTCCACTATCGGCGGCAACGTGGCCACCAATGCCGGCGGCCTGCGCTGCGCTAAATACGGCGTCACCAGGGACTCAGTCCTGGCCCTGGATGTCGTACTGGCAGACGGCACGCTGATCCACACCGGGCACCAAAGCTTCAAAGGGGTCGCGGGCTACGACCTCACCGGACTCTTTACCGGTTCGGAGGGCACCCTCGGCATCGTCGTCGGAGTGACGGTGCGGCTGCGCTACCTGCCCAGCGACGTGCGGACCGTCGCGGCGTTCTTCCCCGACTTCCGTACCGCAGCAGCAGGTGTACTGGCCGTGGGTGCCGCACGCGTGCAGCCCTCCATCATGGAACTGCTCGACGGCGCCACAATGGCGGCGCTGGACGGCGCACACGGATCGGACCTGGGCTCCCGCGGGGGAGCTCTGCTGCTGATCCAGACGGACGGGTTCGGCGCCGAGGCCGAGGCTGCAGCCGTCCGCGCCGTGCTGACGGAACTGGGCGGAACGGTGAGCAGCGAGGGATCGGAGGAAGCCGAGCGGCTGCTGGACCTGCGCCGGCACAGCCGGGGAGACGACGTCGACCATGAGATCCGCGTCGGTGAAGACGTGGCGGTGCCCCGCTCCCAGCTGGTGCACTACGTCGCCGAGCTGGAGCGCATGGCTGCGGACCACCGCGTTCAGCTCAAGGTTGTGGCCCACGCCGGCGACGGGAACCTGCACCCCACGTTCTGGATCAGTGCTGAGGAAGGCGCCGCCGGCGTCGAACGTCTCAACGCAGCGCTGGATGAGTCCATCACCGTGGCGCTGCGTATGGGCGGAACGATCACCGGGGAACACGGCATTGGCCAGTTCAAGCTCCGCTGGCTGCCGCAGGAGCAGCAGGAAGAGGTCCTGCAGCTGCAGCGCCGGATCAAAGCGGTCTTTGATCCCGCCGGCATCCTGAATCCGGGAAAAGCCGTCCCCGGAATCTAGGCTCCCGGGCCGGCTACGGCAGGCGCATCCACACTGTCCGGTTGGGGCGCAGCCGGGTGTGCTCCATGGCTCCGGGCGAGCTTTTATGCAGGATTTCGTACTCCGGCAGTTCAACCGGTTTGGCGCCCATGTTCATGACGGCCAGGATGTTCCCGTTGACGAAGGCGACGACGCCTTCGCCGTCATGCACGGGCCACCAGGCCAGCGACCCGTGCCCCAGGCCAAGTTCCCGGCGCAGTGACAGCGCAGTCCGGTACATCCGGAGTGTGGAGTCCGGATTCCGTTCCTGGATATCGCGGGAATGTGTGCCCCACAGTCCTGGCTGCGGCAGCCAGGACTTGCCGGTGCTGCTGAACCCGTACGACGGCGCATCCGCCACCCAGGGCAGCGGCACCCGTGAACCGTCCCGGCCCACCCGGATTCCGTCCGTGCGGTGGAACGTGGGGTCCTGGCGGAACTCATTCGGGATCATGGTGTGGTCCGGCAGGCCAAGTTCTTCACCCTGGTAGAGGTAGACGCCGCCGGGAAGGGCGAGCATCAGCAGCGTCGCTGCCCGCGCCCGGGCCAGGCCCAGGACGTGGTCCGGCTGGGCGTCTTCGGGGCCGATCCCGTCTCCGCTGCGCAGATCATGGGTCTTCAGCCCGAAGCGGGAGACGTGGCGGACGACGTCGTGGTTGGAGAGGACCCAGGTGGTGGGGGCGCCGACTTTGTCGAAGGCTTGGAGGCTGGTTTGGATGATGCGGCGGAGTTCTTCGGCGTTCCAGGGGTGGTGGAGGTAGGCGAAGTTGAAGGTTTGGTGCATTTCGTCGGAGCGGACCCAGTCGGTGAGCCGGCCGAGGGGGTCGATGGTCGCTTCGGCGCAGAGGACACGGTCGCCGTCGTATTCGTCGAGGATTTTGCGCCAGGAGCGGTAGATGTCGTGGATGCCGGCCTGGCCGAACATGGGGGCCTGGTCGCCGGGGAAGCCTTCGG
>NZ_JAXIOM010000105.1:0-3314 GCF_049311025.1 Arthrobacter sp. 3Tela_A | reverse complement strand
TCCCTCCACCAGCCCCTCCCTCCAGCGCTCCCTCCAGCGCTCCCGCCGCCAGCGCTCCCACTAGCGCCTCCCACAGCGCCTCGAAGCACTGTCCTAGCTGTTGGCCCAGTCCAGGGAAACAGCGACCTCCTCTTGGGTGCCGTCCGAGTAGCGAACCTGCAGCAGGACACCCTCCTCCGGGTAGTCCCGCAGCTCGTTCCCAGGAAACCACAACACAAAATAGCCATTGGCAACGCTCGCCTGAACTTCGCCCTCAGTGCGGCTGGAATAGGAAACACCGCTGACGTCGGATCCGGCTGCACCGACAACCATGGACAGTTCACCCGCTGGAGTTGCCCCCATTCCCATTGCCGTAGGCAACAGCTCACGCGGCGCAGGTTCGACATCTCCCGGGCGTCGACCGGAATAACCAAAGGAACCGCCAAAAAGCGACCCGTCCGTGACGCACATAGCCGAGAAGCTTCCCGGACCAGAGAGCACCACAGTGGTCCACTCACCCCGGCGTTCAGCAATAGCCACTTTGGCCTCTGAGGACTCTGAGGACTCTTCCGCAGTGTTCCGGTCCGAAGAACGGCAGTCGTTTCCGGCCCTTTCACTGGCCTCCGGATTCAGCGGCGACGGAGTCTGCGTCCAGCTCGCGAAGGCCGGATCCCCTCCCAATGCGACCGGCACCGCGATGATCCCCACGGCCACCGCGGCTGCGGCACCGACAAGAATCAGCTGGCGGTTGCGCCGCATCAGGTTGGGTTGACGCCGGCTCTGTTCACGCCGCGGATCCGTCCCGGCTGCATCGCCAGACAGAATCCGCTCCAGGTCCTGCCGGCTGCGCTCGGTACAGGCACGGGGCGGCCCGGCTGCATCCAGAGACTTCAGCAGCACATCCATTTCTCGGTCTCGCATCATCACGGTTTCCTTCCAACGGCAGGCGGCCGTACAGCCGCAGGCTTCGGCACAGCGACGGACGGCGGCACAACGGCAGTCCGCGGCACAACAGTGGATACAGGGAGATGGTCCAGCAGCAGCCTCAGCGCCCTGCGGGCACGGGTGAGCCGAATCCGGTAGGCAACAGGAGAAATTCCGAGCACGGCGGCCGCCTGCGGGCCGGAAAGATCCTCAAACACCGCCAGCCCCAGGGCTTCCTGATGAATTTCGGAGAGCTGCCGCCAGGCGCGGGCAAGGTCCACCCTCTGCTCGGCCAGGTCAATGTCGGCCGAGGAAACGGGAACGGAAGCAGCAAGGCGCACTCCAAGGGCATTCCGCCGCTGGTCTCCTCGCCTGCCGTTCAGCATGATGTTGCGGCAGATGCCAAAAATCCAGGCGCGGCTGTCACCAGTGTCAGTTGGCACGTCTTCAAACCGGCGCCAGACCACCAGGAACGTCTCCGCCACCAGGTCTTCGGCATGGTCTGCACCCGCGCGGCGCTGCACGAACCGGAGCAGGTCCGGATACATGGTGGCGTAGAGCGTCCGAAAGCGCCCCTCGCGGTCCGGCTTTCCTGAGAACTGGGTCATGCCCTATACCTGTCCGCCATCTGCCCGAGTGTTTCACATGGGCTTATGCCGCCGACCCAAACTTCTGCTGGCGGTTCCAACGGACAGCGAAAGCGCCAACCCCCGCAAGACCCGGTTCTACCCCGAGTACTGCCGCTTCAGGTCGGCCTTGCGGATCTTGCCGCTGGCCGTGCGGGGGAACTCTGCAACAATTTCCACAGTCTTGGGAATCTTGTAGCGGGCCAGCCGCCCGTCCAGATGAGCCGCCACTTCGGCAGGATCAAGGCTGTAACCCTCGCGCAGCGTAATCAGCGCCTTGGGCACCTCACCCCACTTTTCATCCGCAACGCCGATCACAGCCACGCCGCTCACCGCGTCGAGCTCGCTGATGATCTGTTCCACCTCAGCCGGGTAGATATTCTCGCCGCCGGAAATGATCATGTCCTTGAGCCGGTCGGAGATAAAAAGGAAGCCGTCGCCGTCGTAGTAGCCCATGTCCCCGGAACGGAACCAGTCCGCGCCGTCGAAGGCGGACTCCGTGGCGTCAGGGCGGTTCCAGTAGGACTTGATGACGTTGGGTCCGCTGATCTGTACCTCACCCACTTCGCCGGGATCAGCAGCACTGCCGTCAGGCCGGGCGACACGGACGGAGGTGAAAAAGTGCGGAATGCCGGCGGAACCGGCTTTTTCCCGGGAGTACGACGGCGGCAGGGCAGTGGCACCCGGAGCCGTCTCAGTCATGCCGTAGCCGCCGGAGAAACTCAGGCCGCGCTCTTCGTAGGCGTCGATGACACGTAGCGGCACGGCAGAGCCGCCGCAGGTGAGCTTCCGGAGCGAGCTGATGTCCCGTTTGGCCCAGTCCGGGTGTTCGCAGAGCAGCTGGTAGGTGGTGGGCACGCCGCTGATGTAGGTGGCCCGGTACTTTTCGATGAGTTCAAGGGTGCGGCCGGGCTCAAACCGGGTCTCAAGAATGACCGTTGCACCCTTGAGCAGGTTCGGGAGCACCCCCATGTCCAGGGATGCGACGTGGAACAGCGGGGAAATCATCAGCGCGATGTCATTCTCCGCGACGTCGTAGTCGACCAGCACGTTGAAGCAGTTCCAGGCCAGGTTGGCGTGTGTGAGGAGCGCACCCTTGGGCTGGCCGGTGGTGCCGGAGGTGTAGAGGATGATCGCGCCGTCCTCGAGGTCCACGGCAGCGTCCGCGAACCCTGCCGGTTCGCCAAAAGCAGATTCAAAGGGCTGAACGGGAGGACCCGTCTCCGCGCGGGCAGCGCCGCTTCCGTCGTCAACGAGCAGGCGGAGCCCGACGGCGGTGTCGACTGAGCCGCGGACCGCCAGCTCATCGAGGGCCAGGGTGTTGACCAGTACCGTGCTCCCGGAGTCCTGAAGCGCAAACTGGATCTCAGGCGGAGCCAGCCGGGTGTTCAGCGGGACGAACACCGCGCCAAGCGAGCCGGCAGCAAAAAAGGTCTCCAGGAAAGAAGGGTGGTTGTCGCCCAGGAACGCCACGCGCGTTCCGTGTTCGACGCCGGCGGCCCGCAGGGCAGCTGCCAGCCGGTTTATCCGGTCATCCAGCTGCGCGTACGTCACTGCCTGGTCGCGGAAGACCAGCGCGGTCCTGGCACCGGACTTGATCCGCTGCCGGTGGATCCATGAGCCAAGGCCCTGGTTCTGCATTTTCCAAACGTCCTTCGTCTGTACCGGATGTTCCGAATGTGCCGGTGTGAGCCGATGTGCCGGATGTCCCGGCGTGAGCCGGTTGGAGCGTGGTAGTGGGGGGGGGGGGGGGGGGGGGGGGGGGGGGGGGGGGGGGGCCGGGGG
>NZ_JAXIOM010000104.1:0-3406 GCF_049311025.1 Arthrobacter sp. 3Tela_A | reverse complement strand
GAGCTGGCCCAGTCCGGCGGGCAGCAGCGCCTCAAGGTCCGGCGGTTCGTTCATTTCGTGCTGGTGCGGAGCCACCTCGGCGCCGGGGGGGGGGGGGCCGCCCCCCCCCCCCCCGGTCCAGCTGGCTAACCGCCCGCGATGATGTCCAGGAAGGTGGAATCGATCTCGGCCTTGTTGTTTGAGTGCCAGACGTAGTCCTGGCGGTAGAGCCCCTCGAAGTTTGCCGGGTAGTTGGCCAGACGTTCGGCGACATCCGGTTCAATGAAGTCCAGCGCCTCCGGGTGCGGCACCGTGTACTGCAGGGCGGTGGCCCACTTGGCCTGGGCCTCCGGGTTTTCCGCGAGCCACGTGACGTACTTCAGCGCGGACTCCTTGTTCGGGGCGTCGGCGAGGATGCTTGAGGAACCGGTGACGTAGAGGCCGTCCCAGGCGATGTTCAGGTTTACGCCCTCATCCTGGACGGCGAAGGCGCGGCCGCTGGCCATGATGCCCATGTCCGCTTCGCCCTGGAGCATGGCCTGGTTCTGCTGGTCGCCGGAGGTGTACCAGACAGTGGTGGACGGTGCGACGGCGCGCAGGCCCTCGGCGATGCGGTCCACGCCTTCGGATTCCTCGAAGAGGGCGTCGCGCTCGCTGCCGGTGGCTACGGCAAGGGCGTTGACCAGCACGCCAAAGAAGCCGGGATCGCCCGGAAGCATGCGGTTGCCGGGGAAGGCCTCGGTGTCGAAGAATTCCTCGATGGTGGTGGGGCACGCGGCAACTGCGTCTTCATTGCAGACCACAACCATGCCGTAGCCGGACCAGGAGTAGTCGTAGTCGGTGACGTTGTCGGCGCCGTAGGCGTCTTCCAGTGCGGCGCGGGTGTCATCGTCCCAGTTGGCCAGCAGGCCTTCCTGGTTCAGGAAGTAGCCGTCCTGGAGGGCCATGCCGTCGAGGATGTCCCATTCCACCGTGCCGGTCTGGTCCATGGACTGCACCATGGAGACGTGGTTTCCGGCGTCGAGCACTTCCACCTCGATCCCCGTGTCTTCGGTGAACTCAGCGGCGAGCCCGCGGGTCGCTTCCGCGTATGCGCCGCCCCAGCTGGAGATGACCAGCTTGCCGGTTTCCGCCGCTTCCGTGCTGTCGGCCGCCTGGGTCTCCCCTGAGCAGCCGGCCAGCGCCAGCGAACCCGCGACGCCGAGCAGCAGAAGCGGTTTTATGCCTTTCCGTGCCATAGTGCCTCCTCGTTTGAGTGATGTTGCCTAACCGTAGTCACGAGTTCGTAACTCACTCAAGGATTTCTGTGAATTTCATCGTTACGCGCTTGTAAAATCTCGTAATACGCAAACAAAGTAATAAAAATCCAGTATCCCAATACCGGTTATGCGTCAGGAGGGCCGGTAGGCAGCCGCCGGATGAGTCGGTGCGATGCGGGAATGCCCGGCCCCGAAGACGTGCTCGCGCAGGGTGTGTCCCTCGTACGCCAGCCGGTAGCGGCCGCGGCGCTGCAGCTCGGGGACCACGTGCTCGCCGAAGTCCCGGACCGTGTGCGGATGGGAGTAGTTGCGCAGGTTGAAGCCGTCCAGTCCGAAGGTGTCGGCCCACTCCTCCACCTTGTCCGCCACCGCGGCGGCGTCTCCGCAGACGAAGAACCGTTCGTTGGAAAGGTCCGCGGCCGCGTCGATCAGTTCCCCGATGGCCAGGTCCGGCTGCCGGCCGTAGGCGCCGGAGTCAGCCCTCGCCTGGCCTGCCGCCTCCAGGGCGTCCGTGACACGCATGGAGCGGGGGAACGCGAAGGGATCGAAGCCGCGGCCGAACTCGTGGGCCAGGTAGCCCTCGGCACGTGTGAAGGACTGGTAGCGGTCCAGCTTCGCCCGGGCCTCCGCGCTCGTTTCACCAACGATGATGTTGATCTGGGGCACGATCTTCAGCTCCGAGGGGCCCCGGCCGAAGGCCGCTGCCTGTTCGCGCAGGTCCCTGATGACGGCATGCATGCTCTCGTCATTGCGGTTCAGCACGAACACCACCTCGGCGTGCTTCGCTGCGAACTTCCGTCCCCGGTCGCTCATCCCGGCCTGGAAGAGCAGGGGCGTCCGCTGCGGGCTTGGGTCTACGAGTGAGGGGCCGGAGCAGCGGTAGTGCGGTCCAGTGTGGTCGATCCGGTGCACTCGGGCGGGATCGGCGTAGATCCCGCCTTCGGCGTCCGCAACGACGGCGCCGTCCTCCCAGCTCTGTTCGAAAAGCTTGTAGGCCACGTCCATGAAGTCCTCGGCCCGGTCGTAGCGTTCCTCGCTGGTCAGATGGGCGGGGTCAAAGCCGAAGTTTTCATTGGCGTTGGGGTGGTAGGACATGACGATGTTCCAGCCGATCCGTCCGCCGCTGAGCTGGTCCAGTGAAGCCATGCGCCGGGCCAGGGCGAACGGGTGCTCGTAAGTGCAGGACTGGGTGACGGCAATGCCCAGATGCGTGGTTGCCGGAATCACTGCGGCGGCCACCACGGCCGGGTCCAGCTCGGGAACGTGGATTCCCTCGCGCAGCGCCAGGTCCTGGGAGCCGGCGTGCGCTGCGGAAATTCCCAGGACGTCGGCGATGAAGAGCGAATCGAAGAGCGCGGCTTCGCAGGCCCGGGCCGTCTCCTGCCAGAACGCCACGTCCCGGAAGCGGCGCTTCTGGTTTTCCGGCAGCCGCCACAGCCCGTAGTTGTTGTGGCTGGGCGAGGCCATGTCCAGGAGGTTGAAATGTAGGATTTGTGCTTGGTCGGGTTCACGCATGGTCCGGTCCTTGTCTGTAGGTCGAATACGTCAGTGGCTGGAAACAGGTCAGTCCGGAAGGAACCCCGTGCAACTCAATGCCCCGAAGATTGACGAGGTGGATCGCCGGATCATCTCCCTGCTGCAGCAGGACGGGCGGCGGTCCTTCACCTCGATCGGACGGGAGCTCGGACTCAGCGAAGGAGCCGTGCGGTACCGGACGCAGAACCTGACGGCCTCCGGTCTGATCCAGATTGTTGCGGTGTCCGACCCGCTGGAGCTGGGGTACGAGATCCTCACGATGGTGGATGTTGAAACCCGCCCCGGAGCTGAGGAAGCCGTGGCTGCCGAGCTTGCGGGGCTCGAGGAATGCATCTGGGTGGCGCTGCTCGGCAACGGTCCGGCCCATGTGCGGGTGGAGGTGCTCTGCGGGTCCCCGGAGTCCTACGCCCGGCTGCTCTTCGACGTAATCGGCAAGATCGACGGCGTCGTGCGGACGCAGGCCGTGCCGGTCCTGGACATTGTGAAGTCCAACTTTGGCTGGGATCTGCTGCAGGCGCCGGAGTCCTAGCTCCCGGCCCCGGAACCGCGGTGGACTTCAGGCCCTGTCCGCACGGCGCCAGTAGCGGGGGTGTTAGTGGTGGGGGCGGGCACGTCGATGGCCTCCTGGGTGG
>NZ_JAXIOM010000103.1:0-3458 GCF_049311025.1 Arthrobacter sp. 3Tela_A | reverse complement strand
GTGCCGGTGGTTTCGGCAGCGGGGCGGGGAGGAAGGGCGGTGGAGGTGCTCATGAGTTCACTTCTTCCAGCGACTTGGTCTGCCTGAAGCTGACGGCGGAGATAACGGCCACGATGATGAAGATCAGGATCGCCAGCGCACTGGCGAGCCCGTAGTCACGCCCGGTGCCCTGGCCGAAGGCGACCTTGTACACCACGGTGATCAGCAGGTCGGTGGCGCCGATGTCCTGGCTGGTGCCCGGGAAACGCGGACCGCCGCCGGTGAGCATAAAGATCACGTTGAAGTTGTTGAAGTTGAACGCGAACGTGGAGATGAGCAGGGGCGCGGTGGAGACCAGCAGCAGCGGCAGTTTGATGGAACGGAAGATCCGCCAGGCTCCGGCGCCGTCCATCCGGGCTGCCTCGTTGATTTCCTCCGGCAGGGACTGCAGTGCCCCGGTGCAGACCAGGAACATGTAGGGGAAGCCCAGCCAGGTGTTGACCAGCAGCACGCTGGCCTTGGCGAGCCAGGGATCGTTCAGCCAGGGAATCGAAGCCCCGCCGAAGAACGTGCCGTTGATGAACCCGAATTCCTGGTTGAGCATGCCGGACCAGACCAGGCCGGCCAGGAAGGCCGGGAACGCGTACGGCATGATCATCAGCACGCGGTAGAGTTTCTTGCCCCGGAGTGTGGGGTGGTTGAACGTGACGGCCAGGAAGAGGCCGAGTCCGAAGCACAGTGCCACGGACGCGACGGCGAAGGTGAAGGTCCAGCCGATCACGCTCATCAGCGGGCCGCGGAGCTCCGGGTCGGAGACCGCGCGCTGGAAGTTCTCGAAGCCCACGTTGATCTTCCAGCCGGTGGCCAGTCGCTCTCCGTCAGCCGAGACGAAGGAGCCTTCTCCCCCGTCGCGGTAGACCGTGCCGGTTTCGGAGTTTGTGAAGGTATCGGCGGCTTCGTCATAGACCAGGACCGGTTTGTAGACGTAGGCGTTGGACCCGTCGGCGGTGGCCAGTGTGCCGTCGTCCAGGTCATCGGAGAACGGAACCTTGAGTGCCAGGATTTCGGACTGGCGGTTCAGCAGGTCGTTGAAGGCGAGGGTTTCATACCCGTCAACGCCGGTGGCTTTCCCGGTGCTGTTCGTCTGGGCGTCGCTGACCTCTTCCAGCGGTATTTCGGCGCCACCCAGCTGGACCTGCCCGTCGGGATCCGTGACCAGCAGGAACAGCTCGCTGCCCTGTTCCAGGACCGACACAGCGTAGGCCGGGGAATCGGGCACGCGCTGCTGCGCGGTCAGGGAGATGGCGGCGACGGCGTCTTCCTTGGTGCTGTTGTGTCCGTCGCCGTAGTTGGTGAAAGCCACGTAGCCGCTGTAGATAACCACAAAGACCTGGAAGACCAGCAGGAACAGCACACCCGGTGCCAGGTACTTGGCGGGCAGTCCGCCGCGGCGCAGGTAGATCCAGTTGATGATCAGGGTGACCGCTGATGCCACGGCGAACACCACCCACTCCCCGTTGAGGAACAGGGCCATCAGGACGTAGACGGCAAAGGCGTCCACGAGTCCGAGCAGCATGATCTTCGCCAGGGTCCCGGCCAGCGAGTCGGGGCTGCGGCGGCGGGTCCTCGCAGGTGCGGGTTTAGCGGGGCGGACGGGTGTGTCCGTTGAAACGGCCATGATGGTCTCCTACAAGTGGCCCGAACAGGAATGACTCCCTGTCCGGGCCACTAAAGCGGCTGCGGCTTGGTGGGTACCGTTATCTGCTGATCTATTTGCTGATCTTGGACTCGATGTTGGAGACCATGGCGGGCCAGGCGGTTGCCGGGTCTGCTTCTCCCTTGATCAGGGACAGCTGCGTGCCTCCCCAGTCAGCCCAGACGGCTTCCATTTCCGGGATGGCGGGCATCGGCACGCCGTTGGCGCCGATTTCACCGAAAGCGGCAACGATCGGGTCGGATGCGGCCTTCTCGAAGGAGGCGGTCAGGGCCGGCGGGCGTCCGCCGGCATCGAACATGGAGTCCTGGACGGCTTCAGTGGTGAGGTAGTTCAGGGCGAACTCGTTGGCGGCAAGGGCATTCTGGCTCTTGGCGCTGATGAAGAAGCCGTTGACGCCAACGAACGGCTGGGCCGGGGAATCGCCGGCGGTCGGCAGCGGGTCGACGGCCAGGTTGATGCCGGCGTCGACGGCGTCGGGAACGTTCCAGGGTCCGGTCAGCAGGTACGGGGACTCGCCGGCGTTGAACTTCTCCTTGGCGATGTCCGGGGTGATGCTGGAGTTGAAGATGCGTTCGCCGGTGTCTCCCCAGGCCACGAGCTTCTCGGCGAATTCAACGCCGCCCGGGTTGCCCAGTTCAAGCTTCGAGGCGTCGTAGCTTCCGGTCTCGTCAGTGCCGAAGACCGGAACACCCATGGAGGTCTGCAGCGGGTACAGGTGGTACGGGTCGCCCTGCTTGGGGTCCATCTGCACCAGGAACGGGAACTCCGCCTTGCCCTCGGCCACGGCGGCCTTGCCGTTGGCGATGACTTCGTCCATGGTGGCTGCCGGTTCGGAGACGATGTCCGTGTTCCGCAGCAGGCCGATGTTCTCAATCGAGTAGGGCACCCCGTAGGTGTTGCCCTCATAGGTCATGGCGGCGACGGCGCTTTCCTGGAACTGGCCGGCCTTGTCGCCGAGTTCGATCGGGGCCACGACGCCGTTCTGGACGAACTTGCCCAGCCAGTCGTGCGGTCCGACGATCAGGTCCGGGCCCTTGCCGGTAGGGACCTGGGTGATGAAGTCGTCCGACACCTGCTGGAAGTCCTTGGTCACCAGCTTGACCTCAATGCCGGTGTCTTCCTTGAAGCGCTCCGTGACCTCGGTCAGCGCGGGCGAACGTTCGGCGTCGACCCACATGGTCAGCGTGGTTGCACCGGCGGACGCGAGATCGCTGGATTCGGTTCCTTCACTGGTGTCGGATCCGCCGCCGCAGGCGGTAAGTACGAGAGCAGCGGTGACCGAGACGGCACCGAGAGTAAAGGTACGGCGGCCAAAGCCCGCCGCACCCGTTGTGCGCACCTTCATTGGTGTACCTCTTCTGTTTTCAGGCCCCGGAGTGCCGGGGAGGTAATTGGTGCCTGTCCCGTGACCCGGACCATGGCATGGACGCAAGTGTAAGCGTGTGCACACTGTGCGTCCAGTCACAGATGCCAGTAGCCGGGAACACATACTCTCGGCTGCTGACAATCAGCATCAAGGCAGACCAGACCGCAGAAAAGTTGCCTATGGACTTGTTGAGACTTGTTGTGGAAGCGTTTGCATGGCACGCAGGTACGTCCTTTAGGATGCAAGCATGCTCAGCACTATCGCCGTCCCCTCCGTCCAGCTCCCCGGCGCCGGCCTGGTTCCGGTCCATGAAGCCTCCACCGAGCGTGAGAGGCAGTGGTGGCGCTCCTCGGTGATCTACCAGATCTACCCCCGCTCCTTCCGCGACCTCCGCGG
>NZ_JAXIOM010000102.1:0-3669 GCF_049311025.1 Arthrobacter sp. 3Tela_A | reverse complement strand
GGTCACATGTGATCCGGCGGGCCGCCCTTTGCGTGCATCGGGGCCCGGCGGCGGTAGATTAGCCGTGTGTCTGCCAAATCTGCCGAAAAGCGCACCGAGCGCCTGCTCAACCTGGTCATAGCCCTGCTCTCGACCCGGCGCGGTTTCACCAAGCAGGAACTCTTCGAGGAAATCGAGCTCTATTCCGAAGCTGCTACCGCCGAAGCCCGGGAAAAGCTCTTCGACCGGGACAAGAAGTTCCTGCGCGAACAGGGCATACCCGTGGAGTCCTACAGCGAAGACCCGCTCTATGAGCAGGACAATTCCCTGCAGCGGTACCGCATCCGCAGCGAGGAGTACCGGCTCCCCGAAGTCTCTTTCACGCCGGCCGAATCCGCGGTCCTGGCCCTTGCTGCCCAGATGTGGGAACAGGCTTCCCTCGGCTCCGCTGCGGCCCGCGCGCTGCGCAAGCTCCGCGCCCGCGGCGTCCTTGCCGAAGACGCCGCCGCCAGTCCGGTCCACCCCGCGATCCGCACGGCGGACCCTAACTTCGACAAGGTCTTCCGCGCTGTCACGAACCGAACTCCGATTACCTTCGGTTACCGGGCGTCGAACGGCACCGAATCTTCCCGCAGCGTCCAGCCGTGGGGAATGGGCTCACGATACGGCCACTGGTACCTGGTGGGCTGGGACACGGACCGGAATGCTGAACGCTGGTTCCGGCTGTCGCGGATGACAACGGATGTCTCGGCCGCCAGGGGCAGTTACAGCGTGCCGCAGGACTTCGATATCCATGCCTCGCTGGCTTCGCTGGATACTGTTTTCGCTCCCGTGGCCGCGGCGGTGGACGTCCGCGCCGGTGCCGGCGCTGAGCTGCGTCTCCGCGCCGGCGGCTCGGCGGACCCGGAAGCTGCACTGCCTTCGCCTCCCTCCGGATGGGACAGGCTCTGGTTCACCGTCACCGACCTTGACGCCCTTGCAGCCGATGCGGCTGCCCTGGGCTCTGCTGCCCGTGCCGTCCACCCGCCCGAACTGCGGACTGGTGCGCGTACAGTCCTGGCCCGTGCCCGAAGTTTCCAGGCCGAGCCGGTCCCGGAGTTTCCGGCCCCGGCAGCCGCCCGCAGTACCGCACCCAAGGCCGCCGGCGCACAGGAAAGACTCAGCCGGCTGCTGGACCTGGTTCCCTACGTCCTGGCCAACCAGGGCGCGGACCTTGCCGAGACTGCCGGTAGATTCGGCGTCAGCGCGGAACAGCTCGCCTCGGACCTGAACCTGCTGTTCGTCAGCGGCCCCCGGTATTACCCCAACGGCCTCATGGACGTGAACTTCGAGACCGGCGAGATCTACATCGACAACGCGGAGAATCTCTCGCAGCCCGTCCGCCTGTCCATGGATGAGGCCGCTGCCCTGGTAGTGGGGCTGGACACCCTTGCCGCTCTTCCCGGGGCTGCCCCTACCGACGCCGTTGCTTCCGCCCACGCCAAGCTCACCGAAGCGGCCGGTGCGGCCGCCGGCGCCGGAACGTCCCTGGCTGCTGAGCTCCTTCCCGGCGGGATTTCCCCGGATCTGCTGAAGGAACTCCAGCAGGCTGTCACCGGCCGGCGGCGCCTGGCCATCCGGTACGTCGTTCCCAGCCGTGACGAGGTCTCGGACCGGGTGGTGGATCCCCGGCGCATCTTCTCGGACAACAACATCTGGTACCTCGACGCGTGGTGCCACAAAGCACAGGCCGGACGGTTCTTCCGCGTGGACAGGATCCTCTCCGCCACGGACCACGGCGAAGCCGCCGGGGATCTGCCCGTTGCCGATCCCCAGTTCCCCTCCAGTCTTTTCACTCCCGGCGAGGCGGACGAGTTTGTCACAATCCGCCTTTTGCCTGATGCCGCATGGGCGGCGGATGCCTACCACGCCGAGCGGCGGGCCCAGCTGCCGGACGGGAGCCAGGCTGTAGTCCTGCGGACGGCCAACACCGGCTGGATTCCGGGCTTTATCGCCCGGCTGGCGGGCTCCGGCGCAGTACTGGATCCGGAGGCTCTGCGCCTCGCTACCCAGGCCTGGCTGGACGAGGCTGCGGCTAATTACGAATGAACAGCCGGTGAAGCCCTGACCCCGCGCACCCGTTTTGGCGCCGCTTCACCGCTGCCCTCCACTATGCTGGAAACATGCCTTGGTGGTCGTGGATTCTGATTTGGGTTGCCCTCACAGCGGTGGCCCTGCTGCTGTACGTCCTAATCGGCTACCGGCTCTTCCGCAAATTCATGGCAGTGCTGCGCGAAGTCCAGTCAGCCGGGGAGCGGCTGTCCTTCATCCCTGCACCTGTTCCACCGGCTCCGGCCGCGGATTTCCAGGCCGCAGTCTTCGCGGATCCGGAGGCTGAACGCATCCGGTACGAAGAAGGCAAAGCATCCCGGAAAGAGGCCCGGCGTGAACGCCGTGTGCAGCGCCGGACCCTGCGCGGACAACCGCGGGCCTGGCGCGACATCCCCGGCCTCTGACATAAAATGCATTCAAACGAAAGGACACCGGCATGCGCCTAGAAGGCTGGCACATTGTCATCATCATTGTTATTGCGATCCTGCTCTTCGGTGCCCCGAAGCTGCCGGGACTGGCGCGCAGCGTCGGACAGTCACTTCGGATTTTCAAGTCCGAGGTTCGCCAGATGAAAGATGAAAACACCACGGCCACGGACGGGGACCCGGTCGAAGGCCGCGTCGTCAACAACCCGGGCCAGGCTGCCCCGCAGCAGGGACCGGCAGCGGGAACCACGCCGCCTTCCGGGCCCAATACCGGCAGCGGTAATCCGCCCGCCAACCCGTAGCGGCTGTGGCGCTGAAACGGGGGCGCAAATCCAACCCTGAAGGGCGGATGGCCCTCAAGGAGCACCTGAAGGAGTTCCGCAACCGGCTGTTCAAGGCTGCCATTGCAGTGGTCCTGGGCACCGTGGGCGGCTTCTTCCTGTACATGCCTGTCTTCAACGAACTGACACGCCCGGTCCGGGAACTCTCGGAGGAGCAGGGCCGTCTGGCCACCATCAACTTCGACGGCGTGGCCACGTCGTTTGATCAGATGATCCAGGTGTCCGTCTTCATCGGCGTACTGGTTTCCAGCCCCTTCTGGCTGTATCAGCTCTGGGCCTTCATCACTCCCGGCCTGAAGACCAAGGAACGCCGCGCTGCCCTGGGCTTCCTCTCTGCTGCCGTTCCGCTGTTCCTGGCGGGCGTTTGGCTGGCCTGGCTGATCCTGCCCAACGCCGTCGGCGTCCTGACCGACTTCACGCCCGAAGGCGCCGCGAACGTGATCACGGCGTCCGTGTACCTGGCCTTCGTACTGCGGCTGCTGCTGGCCTTCGGCATCGCCTTCCTGATTCCGGTGGTCATGGTGGGCCTGAACCTGCTCGGGCTGCTGAGCGGCAAGACGATCGTGAAGTACTGGCGGATCACCGTGTTCATCATCTGCCTGTTCGCTGCCATGGCAGCGCCGGGCGGTGACGCCCTGAGCATGTTCTACCTCGCCGCTCCGCTGCTGGTGCTTTTCGCCGTGGCCGTGGGGCTGTGCTTCATCAATGACAAGCGCCGCGCACGGCGCAACGCCGCCCGCGAAGCCGCGGTCAGCGCCGAAGCCGACAAGGCCTCGAGCATCCAGGACCTCTAGGTTCCCGGCCGGCTGCAGTCCCTGCGTGCGGGCTGCAGC
>NZ_JAXIOM010000101.1:0-3894 GCF_049311025.1 Arthrobacter sp. 3Tela_A | reverse complement strand
CCCCAAAAAACACCCCGATCCTCACAGCATTCCGCACCAATCCGAAGGAAATCATGAAGAATCGTCTTGCCCCTGCCGTTGCCGCAGCCGCCCCTGCAGGCCTGTCCCGCCGGAACATCCTTGCCCTGGCCGGCATTCTGGGCGGTTCTGCCGCACTGGCCGCCTGCGGCGGGCCGTCCACCGCCGGCACACCGGGAGCGGCGGAAACAGCGGGCACCGACTGGTCCTCCGTGACCCCCGCAAAGAAAATCACCTGGTGGTCAAACCACCCCGGAGCTTCCAAGCCGATCGAGGAAGAGCTCATCCGCCGGTTCACCGCGGAAACCGGAATCGGAGTTGAACTGGTGACCGCCGGCGCCAACTACGACGAGGTTGCCCAGCGCTTCCAGGCCTCAGCCGGCACCAACAACGTGCCGGACCTCGTAGGCGCTTCCGACGTCTGGTGGTTCCGCTACATGATCAACGGCCAGATCCTCCCGGTCGACGACGTGGCGGCGCACCTGGGAATCGACACCGCGGACTACAACACCGGGCTGTACAACGACTACGAGTTCAACGGAAACCACTGGGCCTTCCCCTATGCCCGTTCCACACCGCTTTTCTACTACAACCGCGACCTGTTCAAGGCGGCCGGACTGCCGGACCGTGCCCCGAAGACCTGGGACGAATACAACTCCTGGGCGCCGGCACTTGCAACAGCGAACGGCGGCGCGGTTCCCATGGCACTAGGCTCAGACACTTCCTGGTCCGCCTGGTGGTTCTGCAACATCATGTGGGGTCTGGGCGGCCAGTACTCGCAGGAATGGAACATCACCCTGGATGATCCCAAGACCCTGGAAGCCGGAGAGTTCCTGCGCCGGATGATCCACCAGGACAAGTCCGTAGCCGTCTCCTCTGCGGACTATGTTGCCGACTTCACCGCCGGCGTCAGCACCTGCACCATTGCCTCCACGGGCTCACTGAGCGGCATCATGGAAGCTGCCAGGTTCGACGTCGGCACGGGCTTCCTGCCTGAAGGCCCGGCAGGTCCGGCCTGCCCCACCGGCGGCACCGGAATTGCCATCCCGGCAGCCAAGTCTCCTGAGCAGCAGCTGGCAGCAGCCATGTTCCTGAAGTTCATCGGTGAGCCTGAACAGACGGCGTACTTCTCCGCCAACACCGGTTACATGCCGGTGCGGACTTCTGCCGCGGACGGAGCGCAGATGCAGGCCGTCTACGCCAAGGCACCGCAGTTCCGCACCGCCGTCGACCAGCTGGCAACCACCCGTGTGCAGGACTGGGCGCGTTCGTTCGTTCCCTCCGGCGACCAGCACTTGACCACGGCACTGGAGAAGATCATGCTTCAGGACACCCCGGCAGCGGACGCCTTTGCCGCCGCCGCTGATGCCATTGCCAAGTCCTTCGAGCAGAACGTCGAGCCGTACCTGTGAACCTGCTGAACATAGCTCACCGTGGAAACTCCTCCCGGGCCCCCGAAAACACCCTGGCTGCTTTTGCCGCTGCGGCCGCAGCCGGGGCCGGGATGATCGAGACCGATCTGCAGCTCAGCGCGGACGGGACCGTGGTGCTGATCCACGACGACACCCTGAACCGGACTGCCGGGCGGGACGTCCGCGTAGCGGACCTCACGGCGTCCGAGCTGCAGAGCGCAGACGCCGGATCCTGGTTCTCTCCAGACTATGCAGGGGAGCACGTGCCGGTCCTGGCAGACCTGGTGGACTTCGCCGCCGGGCATCCGGAGCTGGGCTGGCTGCTTGAATTCAAGGGGGAGTGGAACCCGGACCAGGTTGCCGCGGCGGCAGAGCCCCTGCGGGATGCCGGCCTGGCCGGCCGCTGTGTGCTGCAGGGGTTTTCGCCCCGCACCGTGCGGAGCCTGCATGCTGCCGCACCTGATATTGAGCGGGGATTGCTGATCATGATGCAGCCGGCCCCGGGAGAGGAACACCAGCTCCTGCGCTTTCTCACGGAAACCGCCACCGGCTACTGCAATCCCCATGGCGGGATCCTGAGTTCCTCCCCGCAGCTGGTTTCCACGCTGCAGGCCGAAGGCGTAAAAGTCTGCACCTGGACATTGAACGAACCGTTCCAGTGGGACACGGCAGCTGCCGCAGGGGTGGACGGAATCATCACCGACCGGCCCGCGGAGCTGACCGAGTGGTCCAGGCTGGCCCAAAGCCGCAGCTGAAGAGCCGGAGGGGGAGCAGGATTTAACTTATCCGGGGCTGTGCCGTAGAGTTATCTGTTGGTTGTCTCTACATTCGTGCCCTTTTCCGACCGGCCCCGGCCAGCTGGAGCGGTACGCGGGGAGAGACCATCAAACACCAAAAACCGCTGCCCCGGCGAATAGGGGCGGCACAGACGTTAGCGGAGGATATGGCCAAGAAAGACGGCGTCATAGAGATTGAGGGCTCGGTCAACGAAGCCCTGCCCAATGCGATGTTCCGCGTTGAGCTGGCCAACGGCCACATTGTGCTCGCACACATCTCGGGAAAGATGCGTCAACACTACATTCGCATCCTCCCCGGAGACCGCGTTGTGGTGGAACTTAGCCCGTACGACCTCACCCGGGGCCGTATCGTCTACCGCTACAAGTAACAACCAAGGCTCCGGTTCACTCCCAGGAGGGAACTGGAGTTCAACCCTGCAACCACGCAAAGGAAAACCATGAAGGTCCAGCCGAGCGTCAAGCAGATCTGCGATAAGTGCAAGGTGATTCGCCGTAACGGCCGAGTCATGGTGATCTGCGAGAACCCGCGCCACAAGCAGCGCCAGGGCTAAGAAGCGGCTACTGTTCCGGCCCCAAAGCCCGGAGCGCGCTAAGCCCACGCGTAGTAATTGAATATGGCAGTACAGCGTCTGATACGCGTGACGCATACCCCCGGTACGGAGGCCGGGGACCTGGAAACAGGGACGTACTGCTTCAGACCTCCGGTAACACCAAAGGAGAACCGCCAATATGGCACGTCTCGCCGGCGTAGACATTCCCCGCGAAAAGCGGGTTGTCATTGCGCTTACCTACATCTACGGCGTGGGCAAGACCCGTGCAGAGCAGACCCTGGCAGAGACCGGCATCAGCCCGGATACTCGCGTCAAGGACCTCACCGATGCTGAACTCGTTCAGCTGCGTGACTACATCGAGGGCAACTTCAAGGTTGAGGGTGACCTCCGCCGCGAGGTAGCAGCCGACATCCGCCGCAAGGTCGAGATTGGCAGCTACCAGGGCATCCGCCACCGCCGCGGCATGCCTGTCCACGGCCAGCGCACCAAGACCAACGCTCGTACCCGCAAGGGCCCGAAGCGCACCGTTGCCGGTAAGAAGAAGGCCGGCCGCTAAATAACGCGGTCCAGGCCATGACCTGCACAGCCAGGTCACCTAAACCAAACTCTTTGTAGGAGAAGTAATGCCCCCCAAGACTCGTGGAGCGGTACGCAAGCCGCGTCGCAAGGATAAGAAGAATATCGCGCTGGGCCAGGCGCATATCAAGAGCACTTTCAACAACACCATCGTGTCCATCACGGACCCGACCGGCGCTGTTATCTCATGGGCTTCCGCCGGTGAGGTTGGCTTCAAGGGCTCCCGTAAGTCCACCCCGTTCGCTGCGCAGATGGCTGCTGAAGCCGCTGCCAAGCGTGCACAGGAGCACGGCGTCCGCAAGGTCGACGTCTTCGTGAAGGGTCCGGGATCCGGGCGCGAGACCGCGATCCGTTCGCTGCAGGCCACCGGCCTGGAAGTTGGCACCATTCAGGATGTCACCCCGAGCGCACACAACGGCTGCCGCCCCCCGAAGCGCCGCCGCGTCTAATTCGCATTCGTTGCCGGTGCCGGTGTCGCATCCGGTTCCCCAGCCCAGCCAGTCTCTTATTCACATCTCCGAGCCCACGAGACAAGGCATG
>NZ_JAXIOM010000100.1:0-3923 GCF_049311025.1 Arthrobacter sp. 3Tela_A | reverse complement strand
GCGCAGGATCGAATCAATCAGGATGCCGCCCAGGATGGCGCCACCCAGGCCGCTGCCGCCGCCGCGGCCGCCGTACATGCCGCCGCCCCCGCCCCAGCCGCCCCTGCCGCCGAACCCGTCGACGTCCTGCTGTGCCATCTGTGAGGCCTGTGCGGCCAGCGCGTTGGCCTGCTGGGCGTAGGCCAGTGCGCTGACCGGGTCCGATGACTGCAGGGCGATGGCCTGCTGCAGGTTCCGCTCTGCTTCAGCGAGCCGGGTGCGGGCTTCGCTGCCGACGCCGCCGCGGCGGGCACGAATGTAGTCCGAGGTTCCGGCAATCTGGGCCTGGGCTGACATGATGGTGTGCTGCAGTGCGTCGCGGGCACGGCGTTCCTGTTCCTGCCGGTCCCGCAGCCCTTCCAGAGAGGCGTCGAGCTGTGCGTTGGCAGATTCCAGCCGCCCCAGCAGGTCCACCGGGTCGTACCGGCTGCCGCGTGCAGCGGCGACGGCTTCCAGTGCCTGTTCGACGCCGGCGATCGGGCCGGCCAGGGCAGGCTGGGCACCGCCCTGGGAGAACGCCCGTGCCTGGGCCAGGTCCTGGCGTGCGTCCGCGACGGCGCGGTCAAGTTCAGCTGCGGCAGCGTCCAGGCCGGACCCGGTCCGGTCGATGGCATCGAGCAGCACGTTGGCCTGGTGCACGCTTTCCTCCGCGGCGCGGACTGCCAGCACCGCGGAGGAGGTGTCCGAAGCCTGCAGCTTCTGCTGCGCGGTGTCTGCGGCATTCTCCACGAACGCCAGCCGTTCACGCGCCTGGTCGATGTTGTCCCGGACCTTGACCAGGGCACTGTCGCTGTAACGGGTCTCCAGCTGGTCCAGGGAGGCACGCGCTGAATCCAGGCGGGCTGAAGCCGCACGGGCCGAGTCCTGGGCAGAAGCCAGGGCAGCAGGTGCGTTGCGTTCCAGCTCCCGGAGAGCATCAAAGTCTTCCTTGTGTGCCTGGAGCGAGTCGTTGACGGCCTCGCAGCGGCGGATGATGTCCTTGAGCCAGGTCCGCTGCTGTTCCTCCGTATCCGGGATCTCATCATCGAGCTGCTGCTGCATCTTGAAGGACTCGCCCATGTGGGCCCTGGCCACGGCAAGGTCGTCCGTGAAGGTGGAGACGGCGTCATCACCGTACTGGGCGGCAGCGAAGGCGAGTTCCTGCTCGCTGGACTTGATGGCGTCGTCGGCTGCGACCAGCAGGCTTCCGGCGCGCTTGCGCAGGTCTGCGACGCTCATGGCATCCAGCGGGTCCTTCGGAGCGGTCTGTTCCCTGCTGGCTACCGCACGCTGTCCGCGCTTCCGGCTGCGGACCAGGAAAAAGACAGTGAAGGCACCAACGAGGACCACGGCAGCGACGACGAATGCCGGAACCAGGCTGCTGCCGCCGGTCGAAACTTCCCCGCTTCCGCCGCCGGCGATGTCCTCGAGCGACTCAGCGGCGTTGACGGCCGCTGCGGTCCAGTCCTGGGAGCTGATGTTCTGGTTTCCCAGCAGCGGCTCCGTAGCGGCGTCGATCATGGCATTGCGGCGGGTTTCGTTCAGGACAGACTGGTCGCCGGTGGCGACTTCAATCTTGCGTTCCTCCGTTGCGATGCTCAGGAGCGCTTCGCGCGAGCCCATGTCCTTGGAGGTGACTACGTCCTGCGCCCACGCCGTGGGATCGCTGGGGTCCGTGAAGCTGTCAACGAACACCACGTAGAGGGTATAGCCCGTACTTTCCTGGACGTCACGAATGGCCTGCTGCACTTCCGAGGTCCCGGAGGAGCCCAGCGAATCATTCGTGTCTACCAGGTACTGGCCCGGGGGAATGGTCACCGGAGGATCGGCATGCGCCGCCGACGGGGTGAACACCGCCAGCGCGCTCAGTGCCAGCACGGCTGCAAACCGCTTCGTCCTCAACCGCATAAAAGAATCCTTCGTCTGTCCGTAAACTGCACACGGGTCACGGGTCTGTGGGCTGCCTGGCGGATATGGTTTTGATTCTATGGGTGCCCTCACCGCCAGTCCACCACGAAACCGTATCCCATGATTCTGTACGTTCCCTCGGACTAAGCGCCCTGTGACTTGGGCAGACAAACGGGCCGGCGACTCGTTCGCTGTTTCTGCCTCATTCGGGAAATTCCCAGCAGACATTCAGAAACCTCGCGCCTCGGACACAGACTCCCCTGCGATAGTTGATAGGTCGATACTTGTGGGTACACCGAATTTTCGAAAGGACGGCCCATATGAGTGAGCACTTCGGGGGCACTGAAGGCCCGCAGCGGCCGTTGCCTCCCCGCCCGGCGACCCCGCCGGCGTCGTCCACTCCGGAGGCGGACAACCCGAACCACGCCTCTCCGGAAACCACCCGCCTTCCCTCAGGCGGTGCCCATCCAGCGCAGATGAGCGGCCGCCAGGACGCCGAACGGCCCGCATCCGGCCCCGCTCCAACCGGACAGGCTCCTTCCGGCGTTTTCCACACTGCCGGTTACAACAGCGCCGCAGGCCCCGCTCCGCAGTCACCGCCTGCCGGTTCCTATCAGACCGGGCAGCCGGGCCAGCCGAACCCGCCCGGCGCGTACGGGGTTGGCTACGGCGGCCCCGCCAACCGGCAGCCGTCCGACGGCGGACGCCGCCGGTACGGTACAGTAACCATCGTCACCGCCATGCTCATTGCCGGACTCTTGGGCGGCGGCGTAGCCGTGGCAGCAGATGCCGTCCTGGACAACGGTTCAGCTACGGCAGGGACCACCGGTCAGTCCAACACTGTGGTGGTCAATGACAAGGACAACGTCAACGCGATCACCGCTGCCGCCGTAAAGGCATCGCCCAGCGTTGTGACCATCGAAGTCTCCGGCTCCGGTTCATCCGGGAGCGGATCGGGAATCATCCTCGACGATGACGGGCACATCCTGACCAACACCCACGTGGTGACCCTTGGCGGCACGGTGGCCGACCCCAGCATTGAAGTCCAGACGGAAGATGGCCGGGTGCTCTCGGCTACCGTAGTTGGCACCGACCCCTTGTCAGACCTGGCTGTAATCAAGGTGGACGCGGACAACCTCACGCCGGCAACGCTCGGTGACTCGGACAACCTGAATGTAGGGGACTCCGTGCTTGCCATTGGTGCCCCGCTTGGTCTTGCCGGAACCGTCACGGACGGAATCGTGTCCACCCTGAACCGCACCATCAGCGTGCAGTCCTCCGCTGCTCCGGAATCCGATTCGGATTCCGCCCCGGAGGATGACGGATTCGGGTTCCGGTTTGCCCCGCCGGACGGCTCTTCCCAGAGCCAGAGCTCGGCGTCGAACTCGATCTACCTGAACGTGATCCAAACCGACGCGGCGATCAACCACGGCAACTCCGGCGGCGCCCTGGTCAACACGGACGGCGACGTAATCGGCGTCAACGTGGCCATCGCATCGGCCTCTTCGGGCTCCAGCGGTGAGGACAGCGGCAACATCGGCGTCGGGTTCGCCGTGCCGGCGAGCTACGCACAGCGTGTGGCTGATGAAATCATCGACAACGGCTCCGCCAGCCACGGGTTCCTCGGGGTTTCGGTAACCCCGGCAACCGGCTCCGGCTCGTCGTCCTCCTTCACGATCGGCGCGGAGATCGCGGATAACCCGGCGAGCGGAACTCCCGCCGCCCGGGCCGGCCTGCAAAAGGGCGACATCGTCACGTCTGTGGACGGCATTCCGATCACCGACGCGCAGTCCCTGACGGCTGCCATCCGCATGCAGGCGGCCGGCAGCAAGGTCAAGATCGACTATGTGCGGGACGGCCAAAGCGAAAGCACCGAGGCCACACTCGGGGATTCCGCAGACCAGTAACAACCCGCGCGTGCTATCCGGCTCCCCCCCCCCCCCGACCCGGCCGGCGGGGGGGGGGCCGTGTGGGGGCCCGCCGCGGGCGGGGCCCGG
>NZ_JAXIOM010000099.1:0-4035 GCF_049311025.1 Arthrobacter sp. 3Tela_A | reverse complement strand
GCGGAGGAGGGGGCAGAGGACCCGGGGGCTTCCGGCGGTGCCGTGTTTTCCGTGGATCCGTTTCCTGCAGATCTGGTACCTGCGGGCGCGTTTCCTGCCGGTGCGGCGCCGGCCGGTGCGGCGCGTCCGGGTGTGCCTGCACCTGCGCCGGGGCGCGTTGCAGTGGTGCCGGCCCAGTTGGTGCTGGCCCACTCTTCATCGCTGACGGCGCTGCTGACGTGGATGTCGTCAGGGACCGCAGCGGTTTCCCAGGCGTTGCTTTCGGGTACGTCGGCGGGTTCGGAGGGTTCCTGCGGCCAGTCCTCGGGCAGCGGTGCGCTGCTGCGCGTTGATCCGCCGCTGCGGGAAGGCACGCTGCCCGATGCTGCGGCTCCGGTGACGGCGCCGGACCCGCCTCGGTGTGATGTTGCGGCTCCGGTGACGGCTGCGGCGGGGGCCGCGCGCTCCGGACCGGTTTCCGGACGGGACGGAGCGGGGGCCGCGCGCTCCGGACCGGGTTCCGGACGGGACGGAGCCGCCGGAGGGATGTTCCAGACGGGTGCGCTGGCAGCGGGACCGGCGGCAGCTGCTGCGCCGGCGGCTGGTGCGCCGGTCTCCGGGCGCGGCTGCTGCGGTGCCGCCTGCTGCTGAGCCTGCTGCCGGTACTCCGCCTGCTGGCTCTGGGCCTGCGGGGAGGGCACGGCGCCCCGGTTTTGGACGGCAGCACTGGAGCCGTGCACGGGTTCAGTCTGCGGGGGCGCTGAAGGAGCCGGCACGGCTCCCTGCGGCTGTGCCGGTGCGGAAGACTGTGCCGGGGTCTGCGCCGGCGGGGTCAGCCGGCTACCAGCTTTTGGGCCGGGTTCACCCGCTGACGCGGTGCTGTCATGTACGGCGTTGACCTGGCAGTCCACGCCCAGGACCTGATGGATGGCCTTGCGGAGGTTCTCCAGATGGTCAGGGCGGTTGAAGTTGGTAGCAGCGCCGGGGTTGGAGAAGGCAAGCTCCAGAACCCGGCCGTCGAAGGAACGCGGCGAGGCGTTCTTGCTGACGTTGAGCCAGGTCGCCCGGCGAATGCTGGTCAGGGCGTCCATGATTTCCGGCCATGCGCGGCGGATCATTTCCACTTGGCCGGGGCCGGCAGCGGACGGGGCAGCGGATGTGCCGGTGGGTGCGCCCTGCTGGGCCTGCCCGGATGGAGCGGACTGGGGTGCTGCAGCGGCTGCTGGTGCAGTACCCGATGCGGCGGGTGCCTGGGCCGGATTAACCGGCTGACCCTGCTGGCCTTGGGGCTGCTGTACTTGGGGCTGCTGTACCTGGGGCGGCGCAGCGGAAGCGGGACCCTGCTGCTGGGCCGGACGCTGGTTGGACTGCGGGACCTGCTGCTGTGCGTGCTGGCCCTGCCCGGCGGACTGCTGCGAGGCGGCCTCCCGGGAAACGTCGTCCCAGGTCCGGCTGGGAGCAGGGGATGAGGGCACCGAGGCGGGCCCGGAAGGCGTTGCGGCGTCGGCCGGATGCGTACCGGACGCAGCGGGAGTGGCCGGCGCTGCGGGAGTGGCCCACGTTCCGCCCCAGTCCGCTGCTGCGTTGGAGGAAGCTGTGTCGGAAGCAGTAGTGGCAGCGGCCGGAGCTGACTCCGGTGCCGGAGCACCGGCGGCCGGTGCCGCCGGCTGTGAAACCTGCTGCTGCGCAGCGGCCGGCGCGGAAGCCTGGTTCTCAACCTGCGCCGTGCGCTGCGGGGCCAGGCCTGCGGGGGCCGGAGCGGCGTCGCCCGCGTAGCTCAGCCTGCGCTCGATCCGGTCTACCCGTGCCGCCGTGCCGCGTTCGGACTGGTCGGCGGCCGGAAGCAGGATCCGTGCGCAGAGCAGCTCAAGGTGAAGGCGTGGCGAGGTGGCGCCGGTCATTTCGGTCAGCGCCGTGTTGGTGATGTCGGCTGCCCGGGAAAGCTCTGCACCGCCGAACTGGGTGGCCTGCGTGCGCATGCGGTTGATCTGGTCCTCCGGCACACCGCGGAGCACAGCCGCAGCGGCGTCGGGCATGGCGTTGACCACGATCAGGTCCCGGAAGCGTTCCAGGAGGTCTTCCACGAAACGGCGGGGATCCTGTCCGGTCTGGATGACGCGGTCGATGCCGCTGAAGACGGTGGCGGCATCGCCTGCAGCAAAGGCGTCGACGACGTCGTCGAGCAGTGCCACATGGGTGTAACCCAGCAGGTTCACGGCCAGCTCATAATCCAGGCCGGATTCCCCGGCGCCGGCCATCAGCTGGTCCAGGACGGAGAGGGAGTCGCGGACGGATCCGCCGCCGGCCCGGATAACCAGGGACAGGACACCCGGCGCGACCGGCACGCCTTCCTGGACGCAGAGCTTCTCGAGGTACGCCAGCAGTGGCTCCGGCGGAACCAGCCGGAACGGGTAGTGGTGGGTGCGGGAGCGGATGGTGCCAATGACCTTGTCCGGCTCCGTGGTGGCGAAGATGAACTTGATGTGTTCCGGCGGCTCTTCCACGATCTTCAGCAGGGCGTTGAACCCGGCGGAAGTGACCATGTGGGCCTCATCGATGATGAAGATCTTGTAGCGGTCCCGCACCGGGGCGAAGGTGGCACGCTCGCGCAGGTCGCGGGCATCATCGACGCCGCCGTGGCTGGCTGCGTCGATTTCGATGACGTCGAGGCTGCCGGCACCGTTGCGGGCAAGCTCAACGCAGCTGTCGCACGTGCCGCAGGGGATCGGCGTCGGGCCCTGCGCGCAGTTCAGGCACCTGGCAAGGATTCGCGCAGAGGTGGTCTTGCCGCAGCCGCGCGGACCTGAGAAGAGGTAGGCGTGGTTGACGCGGTTCTTTGAGAGGGCCGCCATCAGCGGCTCGGTCACATGCTCCTGGCCGATCACGTCCGCGAAGCTTTCGGGACGGTAGCGGCGGTAAAGGGCTGTACTCACAGATAGAACCTTATCGGTTGGCACTGACGGTTCGCATCCGGGCCGGGGCGGTGGAAAACCCGCTGTTTCCGGATAAATTAAAGACCCCCCATGCACCTGCCAGAGCCCGCTTACCCTTGCTACCTTCCGGTCCTGGGGGAGTTCACAGGATGACACCACATGAGGGGCCGGGAACAAGTCTACCCGATATTTTCGGTGCCCTGTCCGGGGCATGCGGACCCCCGGGTGATGCCCGTTTGTGCGCTCCGCACGGCCGACGACGGCGGCATTCGGTCGCCCGGTCGGCTGCGGTCAGCGGGTGTGGTTGGGTATGCAGCCGGCAGGCACGCAGCAAGCAGGCGAAACGGCCGGATCGCTCCATCAGTGCCCGCCCCCGTGCCGGCACCGGGATCAGGCCGGCGCCTGTCTCCCCGTCTCCTGTATGGGGGCCCAGGGCGGCGGAGTACCCGGAGGCTGGCCGGCCTGCGTAGGGCACCGTGCCGGAGCTCCAAGCCCCGTCCTCTGCAAAGGGCCTCCTATATATGAGCGCTATGTATAGGAGGCCTATATGTAGGGGCCGCCTGTCTAGCAAGGGGTGACCGGAGCCTCACCGCACCGAGCTGTGCCGCCGCGGCGCGTGCCCTCCATATATAGGAGCCCTCAAAAGGGTGCGTATATAGGGGGCCTGCCAAAAACAGGTCTCGTTCACCGCACTGAGGAGGGGCCTGCGGGGCTCTGATGCGGGCTTTGATCAGGGCCGACAATTAGTCAGTCTGGTGACCATTCGCAGGGTGTCGCAGGACACGTCTTTTGGATTTGCGCAGCTGCCCGGAGGCCTGTAATGTTTTCTGAGTCGCCGCGGCCGGGACGCTCACGAAGCGCCCGAAGCATGGCGGCCAAACCCCAACTTTCTTTCGATGGTGGATCTGCTGCGCGCCTTGTGTGCCGGCGGGAAACCTGGGACTGGATGCTGGGTTCGGATGGGCTGGAATAGCCGGTTTGGTTGGAATTCTTCGGAATTCGCCGAATTGCTAAAACGGTCCGGATGGAATATGCTGGTAAAACACCACAGCGGTGCGAAAAGAAAAGAAAGTTCCCGGTTGGGAATGGTTTTTCTGAGTAGGCCGGATGTGCCTGTTGTTTG
>NZ_JAXIOM010000098.1:0-4060 GCF_049311025.1 Arthrobacter sp. 3Tela_A | reverse complement strand
CCTGCCCAGCAGGGGAACCGGATGCGGCGCCGGCCCGGGTGCGAGGCTGCTAGCCGTCCAAGACGCGCGCGGGGGTGTCCCCGTCGTCGTCGTTTCCACCATTTGTGTTGCGTCATATAGCGGACGCTCGCTGAAAGGAAATGCAAGTGCTCATTGCACAGCGCCCCACCCTCACTGAAGAAGTAGTAGCCGACAACCGCTCCCGGTTCATCATCGAACCGCTGGAGCCGGGCTTCGGCTACACGCTTGGCAACTCGCTTCGCCGTACGCTCCTTTCCTCCATCCCCGGTGCTGCAGTAACCAGCATCCGGATCGACGGAGTTCTGCACGAGTTCACCACCGTTCCCGGTGTCAAGGAAGATGTCACTGAGATCATCCTTAACGTCAAGAACCTCTCGGTGTCCTCCGAGCACGACGAGCCCGTCGTGGCTTACCTGCGCAAGCAGGGCCCCGGCGTCGTCACTGCCGCGGACATTGCTCCGCCGGCCGGCGTCGAGTTCCACAACCCGGATCTGCACATCGCCACCCTGAACTCGAAGGGCAAGTTCGAACTCGAACTGACCATCGAGCGTGGACGTGGCTACGTTTCCGCAAGCCAGAACAAGTCCGGCGACCAGGAGATCGGCCGTATTCCGGTTGACTCCATCTACTCGCCGGTTCTGAAGGTGACCTTCCGCGTGGAGGCCACCCGTGTCGAGCAGCGCACCGACTTCGACCGCCTGATTGTCGACGTCGAAACCAAGGATGCCATTGCACCGCGCGACGCCGTCGCCTCTGCCGGTACCACCCTGGTTGAGCTTTTTGGCCTGGCCCGTGAACTGAACACCGCAGCTGAAGGCATCGAAATTGGCCCGAGCCCCACGGATGCCGCACTGGCAGCCGACATGGCCCTGCCGATTGAGGACCTTGAGCTGACCGTGCGCTCCTACAACTGCCTCAAGCGCGAAGGCATCCACACCGTGGGTGAACTCGTAGCCCGCTCCGAGGCTGACCTGATGGACATTCGCAACTTTGGTGCGAAGTCCATCGACGAGGTGAAGGCGAAGCTGGTTGAACTGGGTCTGTCCCTGAAGGATTCTCCTCCCGGGTTTGATCTGGCCGCCCACGCCGCAGCCATCGAAGAGGACGAGTCCGAGTTCTCGGACGACGAGCTCTAAACACGCAAAATCTTGCCGTTAGTGCCATGGAGCACTAAATGGCACCGTTTGAGGAGAAAATGTAATGCCTACACCCACCAAGGGTAAGCGCCTCGGAGGCAGCCCGGCTCACCAGCGCCTGATGCTGGCGAACCTGGCAGCCCAGCTGTTCGAGCACAAGCAGATCACCACCACGGTGACCAAGGCCAAGCGCCTGCGCCCGTACGCCGAGCGCCTGATCACCTTCGCAAAGCGTGGAGACCTGTCTTCCCGCCGCCGCGTCCTGGCCCTGATCTCTGACAAGGGACTCGTCCACGAGCTCTTCACCGAGATCGCACCGGCCGTTGCCCAGCGCGACGGCGGCTACACCCGCATCACCAAGATCGGCAACCGCAAGGGCGACAACGCTCCCATGGCTGTCATCGAACTGGTGCTGGAACCGCTTTCCGCCAAGCAGTCCGTCGTAGCAGAAGCTTCCACCGCTGCTGCTGCCGCTGCTCCGGCTCCGGTTGCTGAGTCCGCCGATTCGGCTGACTCCAGCGATTCCGCTGAGTCTGCAGACTCCGCAGAGTCCGCTGATTCCGCAGAGTCTGCAGATTCCGCTGACGAAGCAGCTGAGGAAACCGAAGAGAAGAAGTAATTCTCTGATTTCCCCGCCATGCCCTTAATATTGGGGTATGACGATCGAGAGGCCCGCTGTCCCTAACCCGGACGGCGGGCCTCTTCGTATTCGGCTGGACCTTTCCTACGACGGCGCCCCGTTTGCGGGGTGGGCTGTCCAGCCCGGGCTAACCACTGTGCAGGGAACCCTGGAGGCAGCCCTCGCCGTTCTTTTCCGCCAACCCGTCCGGGTCACTGTTGCGGGCAGGACCGACGCCGGCGTGCACGCACGCGGCCAGGTTGTCCACTTCGACACCACACCGGACAAATGGGCTGCCCAGGCCCGCAGCACGGACCTTGAGCCCGCCGAGGCATTCCGCCGCCGCCTGCGCGGCGTGCTGAACCGGGAACTGACCGTGCCCCTGAAGGAAGCCGGACTGTCCCGCCGTGCCGTGGACGCCATGGCCGGCGCAATCGAAGTCCACGAGGCCTCCATCGCCCCGGCCGGCTTCGATGCCCGGTTCTCAGCGCTCTGGCGCCGCTACAGCTACCGCATTGCGGATCGCTCACAGGACTGGGATCCGCTGCAGCGCAGCACCACCCTGTGGCACAAGACGGCCCTGGACGAAGCCGCGATGAACGAAGCCGCTGCGGGCGTGCTCGGCGTGCAGGATTTCCTGTCCTTCTGCAAGCCCCGGGAACGTGCCACCACCATCCGCGAACTACAGGAGTTTGCCTTTACGCGCCGTCCCGACGGCGTCCTCGAAGCCCGCCTCAAAGCAGATGCTTTCTGCCACAACATGGTGCGGTCCCTGATCGGGGGAGCCTTGTTGGTCGGGACGGGGGAGAGACGGCCTGGCTGGCTGGCAGAACGAATGTTCGCTCGAATCCGGGACTCGAACTCGAAGCTGGCACCCCCGCATCCGCTGGTGCTGGAGGAAGTGAAGTATCCCGGAGCCGAGGAGCTGCGCGCCAGGGCGGAAACTACCAGGGCGCTCAGGGAATAGAATAGGCTCAGGCAAGAGCATGTCTGCCGGGACTTTTGACCTGACCCGGTAAGCAGGCTATTGTTTATAGTCGTTGTGCGTGTCCTACCTCGATAGGCCTATGCCCACGGGAGCGGCTCAGTTGCAGAGCCACCTGGCCCCGGGGAGATAGCCGAGATCTCAGGACCACTGGTTAATTCAGTCCTCACCTGACCATCCGGTAACGCATAGAGAAGCTGCACTGCGTATGGCATCCATGCGCGGCGCGCCACCTAAGAAGAAGAAACGAAGGCAAAAACCGTGCGTACGTACACCCCGAAGCCCGGCGACATCAACCGCCAGTGGCACGTCATTGACGCCACCGACGTTGTCCTAGGCCGTCTTGCCAGCCAGACCGCAACACTGCTGCGCGGAAAGCACAAGCCGACCTTTGCTCCCCACATGGACATGGGCGATTTCGTCATCATCATCAACGCTGAGAAGGTTGCCCTGACCGGCGCCAAGCTCGAACAGAAGCGTGCCTACCGCCACTCCGGTTTCCCGGGTGGCCTGTCCTCCGTCAACTATGCCGAACTGCTGGAGAAGAACCCGGTGCGCGCAGTTGAGAAGGCCATCCGCGGCATGCTGCCCAAGAACTCCCTCGCTGCACAGCAGATGGGCAAGCTGAAGGTCTACGCAGGTGCTGAGCACCCGCACGGCGCCCAGCAGCCCAAGACCTTCGAAATCACCCAGGTCGCCCAGTAGTTCTGGCCCGCCAACTAAGAAATTAATTCAAGGAGAATCGTGGCTCAGAACACTGAAGAGCTGAATGAAAACACCGAGGAGCTCACCAGCTACACCTCGGAAACCCCTGACGCTGCCGAATCGGCCGTCAAGGAACGCCCGGCCCTGACCGTTGCAGGTTCCGCTGTTGGCCGCCGCAAGGAAGCAATCGCCCGCGTGCGTGTTGTTCCCGGCACCGGCAAGTGGATCGTTAACGGCCGCCAACTGGCTGACTACTTCCCGAACAAGCTGCACCAGCAGGAAGTCAACGAGCCGTTCAAGCTCCTCGACCTCGACGGCGCATACGACGTCATCGCCCGCATCCACGGCGGCGGCGCTTCCGGCCAGGCCGGCGCACTGCGTCTCGGCGTTGCCCGCTCGCTGAACGAGATCGACCGCGAGAACAACCGTCCGGCCCTGAAGAAGGCCGGCTTCCTGACTCGTGACGCCCGCGTCATCGAGCGCAAGAAGGCTGGTCTCAAGAAGGCCCGCAAGGCGCCTCAGTACTCCAAGCGCTAAAACGCGCCTACCCCAAAGGGGGGGGGGGGGGGGGGGGGGGGGGGGGGGGGGGGGGGC
>NZ_JAXIOM010000097.1:0-5460 GCF_049311025.1 Arthrobacter sp. 3Tela_A | reverse complement strand
CCCCGCCTGGCAGACGCAGCGCCCCGCCTGACACCCACCTGACACCCACCCCGAGACCCATCCCCCGCTCAAGAACGGGGGAAAACCCCATGGTCCCGGCACCCCTCGAGTAGCAAGCTGGATCCATGACCAACACCTATCTCCCCGAACCCGGTGCCGTTCCGGAGCCGGCCGTCGCTGCCGCGTCCCCCCAGGACAGACAGATCCGCCGGCCCGCATTCTTCCGCAGCGCCACCTGGCGTGCTTTCGGCTACCACGCAGTGACCCTCCTGCTGGCTCCCCTGGCGTTCACATACGCGGTCACCACGGTGTCCCTCGGAGCCTCGCTGCTGGTGACGGTAGTGGGGCTGGTCATTGTTGCCGCCATGGTCGTGGCAGCCAGGTACTGGGGCACCGTCAACCGCGGCCTGACCGCATCCCTCCTGGGCCGAAGCATCCCGGCACCGGTTCCCTTCGTTTCCCGGCCGGGATTCTTTGGTTTCCTGCGCTCCGGGCTGGCCGACACGGCCGGCTGGCGGGCCATTGCACACATGGTGATTAGCTTTGTGACCTCCGTGACCGCAGCCGTTCTCAGCATCACCTTCCTGGTCACAGGGCTCGGCTGCATGACCCACTGGTACTGGTCACAGTGGCTCCCGCCGATGCAGGCCTCCGACGGCAGCTGGCACCGGGGCAGCATGATCGCCCCGGATGTGTTCTTAGACGGCTTCTGGTGGCAGCTTGCCTACATCGGAGTCGGTATCCTCCTGACCTTCGTGCTCTGGCCTGCCATCAACAACGGCGCAGCGAAGCTCCAGGCGCTTCTCGCCACTGGACTGCTCGGCCCCACGGCCGCCCAGCTGCGGGTAAAGGACCTCGAGGCAAGCCGCAGCAGCTCGGTCAACACCGCCGACGCGCGGCTGGTCCGGATTGAACGCGACCTGCATGACGGCACCCAGGCCCAGCTGGTTGCCATCGCCATGAAACTCGGTGATGCAAGGGACCGGCTCTCCGCCGGAGAAGCGAACGAGGACCTGCAGCGCCTCCTGGACAGCGCCCACGGCACAGCCAAGGACGCCCTGGCAGACCTGCGCGGCATCGCCCGAGGCATCCGCCCGGCAGTCCTGAACGACGGACTCGATGCGGCCCTGGAATCGCTCGCCGCAACCGCGCCGCTGCCCGTGGAACTCGATTACCAGCTTGGATTACGGCCCGCTCCGGCTGTTGAGGCGATTGCCTACTTCTGCGCGGCGGAGCTGCTCAACAACGCCGTGAAGCACTCCCGCGGCACGGGCGCCCGAATTTCGGTCTCAGGTGAAGAACACCGGCTGTTCCTCACCGTCACCGACAACGGCGCCGGCGGTGCCGATCCTGCAGCCGGCACGGGCCTGGCCGGCCTGGCTGAGCGGATCCGCACCGTGGACGGCACGCTTTCCATTTCCTCCCCCGCCGGCGGTCCCACATCGGTGACGGTCAGCCTTCCGCTTGGCTAGGGCACAGTGGCAGCGTTTCCGCCGGACGGTTCAGTACGGCAGGCTTCCAGTATGAAGATTGCGATTGCCGAGGACTCCGCCCTGCTGCGTGCCGGGCTGGTGGAACTCCTGGCCGGTCGTGGCCACGAGGTGGTGGCTGCCGCCGGGGACGCGGAAGAGCTGTTCGCCGCACTGGAAACCGCACAGCCCGACGTCGTCATCCTGGACAACCGGATGCCGCCCACCCATACCAGCGAGGGCATCCGGGCGGCGCTGGCCCTGAGGGAAACCCGGCCGGAGATCGGCGTCCTGCTGCTGTCCCAGTATGTGGAGACCCGCTACGCCACCCGGCTCTTTGCCGGCCAGCCAAGCGGCACCGGATACCTGCTCAAGGACCGGGTGGCAGATGTGCGCAGTTTCCTGGACGCGCTCGAGCGCATCCAGGCCGGGGAGACTGTGCTGGATCCCGAGGTCGTGCGGCAGCTGATGGGTGCTGGCAACACTGCGGGCCTGGGATCGCTGACCCCGCGGGAGACGGATGTCCTGGACCTGATGGCGCAGGGACGGACAAATGCAGGTATTTGTGCTGAACTGTTCCTCTCCGCCGGCGCGGTGGAGAAGCACATCACCTCGATTTTCAGCAAGCTGGACCTAGCACCCGCGGCCGGCGACCATCGTCGGGTCCTGGCCGTACTGCAATACCTCCAGGCCGCCTCGCCGGGTGTGGCCTGACCATTTCCCTGAAACCGGAATTCCGGAATAGATTTGAGTCGGGATAAAAGTCCCGCAGACGTCATGGATCAGGATCGTATGTCAGCCACAGCGCAGAATTTTGCCCCCGCAACCGCGTCCCTCGAGGGTGAGGGGATCAGCACCCGGGAGATCGACCGCCGGAAAATGGCGCACGATGCTTCCCACTACCTGCTCATTCCGCAGGCAGTGGCCACGCCCACGAACACGGCCGAGGTGGCGGAGCTGATGCGCCGCAGCCGCGAACTCGGCATCCCCGCCACGTTCCGCTCCGGGGGCACGTCACTCTCCGGCCAGGCCGTCAGCGACAGCCTCCTGATTGATACCCGCCACCACTTCCGGGACATTGAAGTGCTCGACGGCGGTGCCCGGGTCCGGGTTGCCCCAGGCGCCACGGTGCGGTCGGTCAACTCCCGGCTGGCAGCCTTCGGGCGGAAACTGGGCCCTGACCCGGCCAGCGAAATAGCCTGCACCATCGGCGGCGTCGTGGCCAACAACTCCTCCGGCATGGCCTGCGGCACTGAATTCAACACCTACCGGACCCTCGAATCCATGGTCCTGGTCCTGGCCAGCGGCACCGTCCTGGACACTGGGGCGCCCGACGCCGAGGAAAAGCTCCGCGCCCTGGAACCGGAACTGTTCGAAGGACTTCTGCGCCTGCGCGGACGGATCGTGGCGAACCCGGACTCCGTGGCCACCATTACCCGCCTGTTCTCGATGAAGAACACCATGGGCTATGGCCTGAACTCCTTCCTGGACTTCGAGAACCCGGCAGAGATTCTGGCCCACCTGATGATCGGCAGTGAAGGCACGCTGGGCTTCGTGGCAGAGGCGACCTTCCGCACCATCCCGGCGCTGCCCAAGGTCGCCACCGGCCTGATGTTCTTTGACACGCTCGACGCCGCCGCCACCGCTCTGCCCGAGCTCACCGCCTCCGGACTGGCCACCGTTGAACTGATGGATGCCACCTCCCTGCGGGTGGCCCGGCTGGCAGCAGATGCGCCGCTGGAACTGCGGAACCTGGAAGTCCAGTCCCACGCCGCGCTGCTGGTGGAGCACCAGGCCGCTACCGCCGAGGAGCTCGAAGCCAAGCGGGAGGCATCCCAGCCGCTGTTCGAATCCCTGCGGCTCGCCGCTCCGTTCGCCATGACCACCAACGCCAAGGACCGGGCCGGCATGTGGCATATGCGCAAGGGCCTGTACACCACGGTGGCCGGCGCCCGCCCGTCCGGCACCAACGCACTGCTGGAAGACATCGTGGTGCCGGTGCCGTCGCTGGCCCGCACCTGCGCCGAACTGGCCACACTGTTCACGGCACACCACTACCGGGACTCGGTGATCTTTGGGCATGCCAAGGACGGCAACATCCACTTCATGCTCAATGAGAACTTCAACGACCCGGCGGAGCTGGCCCGCTATGAGGCGTTCACCGAGGAAATGGTGGATCTGGTCCTGGGTGAGGGCGGCTCGCTGAAGGCCGAGCACGGCACCGGCCGGATCATGGCGCCCTACGTCCGCCGCCAGTACGGCGATGAGCTGTACGAGGTCATGTGCGAGGTGAAGCGGCTGATCGACCCGGCCAACCTCCTGAATCCGGGTGTGCTGATCAATGACGACCCGCGTTCCTACGTGCAGAACCTCAAGGTTGCCCCCACGGTGGAGAAGGAAGTGGACCGCTGCGTGGAGTGCGGCTACTGCGAACCCGTATGCCCCAGCAAGGACCTCACCACCACCCCGCGCCAGCGCATTGTCCTCCGCCGCGAAATCGCAGACGCCGAGGCCCGCGGGGATTCAGTCCTTGCCGCCACGCTGCGTGCTGACTATGACTACGACGGCGTGCAGACCTGCGCCGTGGACGGCATGTGCGGGACGGCCTGCCCCGTGCTGATCAACACCGGCGACCTGGTCCGCCGGCTCCGGGCCGAAAACGCCAACAAGGCGGCCGACGCCGGCTGGAAGGCCGCTGCCGGGCGCTGGGGCACCATGACCTCAGTCGGCGGCAAGGCGCTGACCTTCGCCAAGGCCGTGCCCTCTCCCCTGCCCAAGCTGGCCACCGCCGTCGGGCGCGCTCTCCTGGGCGCGGACAATGTCCAGTCCTACGACACCGTGCTGCCGGGCGGCGGAACCCGCCGCACCGCGCACGAGGATGCCGATCCGGTGGCAGTATTCTTCCCCGCCTGCATCGGCACCATGTTTGGACCGGCCGGCGGCGGTGAAGGATCCGCACCGGCGTTTATGGAACTGTGCGGACGGGCCGGTGTTGGCGTCCGCATCCCCAAGGGGATCGAGAACCTGTGCTGCGGCACGCCCTGGAAGTCCAAGGGCTTCACTTCCGGCTACCAGGACATGACCGAAAAGGTGCTTGCCAACCTGTGGGTGGCCACCAACGGCGGCGAACTCCCCGTGGTCTGTGATGCCGCCTCCTGCACCGAAGGCCTGGACACCATGAAGCGGCTGGCCGGGGAAAGCCCCGTCTATCCCGGCCTGCGGTTTGTCGACTCGGTGGACTTTGTCCGCGAAACGGTCCTCCCCCGGCTGGAGGTGACCCGGAAACTGGGGTCGCTGGCACTGCATCCCACCTGCTCTTCCACCCAGCTTGGCGCCAACGATGCCCTCACCGAGATCGCCGCAGCGGTCAGCGCCGAGGTCTTTGTGCCCCCGAGCTGGGGCTGCTGCGCCTTCGCCGGCGACCGCGGACTGCTCCATCCCGAGCTGACGGTCTCGGCAACGCAGAAGCAGGCAGAGGAAGTCAACGCCCGGGTCTTCGACGGATATGCCTCAGTGAACCGCACCTGCGAGCTCGGTATGAGCAAGGCGACCGGCCACGACTACCGCCACATCCTGGAGTACCTCGCCGAAGCTACGCGCTGAGCAAGGGGTCCCGCGGCAGCTGACCTTTGGGAGCTGCGGGACCCGTTAAGGCTGGTTCGACTAACACGGCAGTCCGGGAGCAAAATCGAAGGAGCGAGCAGATTCTGCATCCTCCGGAGGATGAGCTTCCATGAGCAAGCCAAGAAACGCTGCGGCCCTGGCCGGTGCACTCGCGGTCGTGCTGGGCTTTACTGCCACTTCCGTGCTGACCGGGTGCGGGGCCGGCGACCCCGGCCCTTACCGGACCGTTGTTCCGGCGCCCTCACCAATGGTGAGCGTTCCCGCCGACGTGCACGCGGAACCACCGACGCCGGGCCAGGACTACGTTGCCGTCCCCGCCCCCGTTGCGGCCCCCGTAACCCCCACTCCCGATCCAGAGGCGGTTCCG
>NZ_JAXIOM010000096.1:0-6289 GCF_049311025.1 Arthrobacter sp. 3Tela_A | reverse complement strand
CCCGCCACGGGTGCCGGCCTCCTGTACATTCGGCGTGCTCTGGCTAGGCTGGGGCCCATGGCACTCATCTACAAGGCTGACCTGCACCCGTCAAAAATGGAACTGGTTTCCGGCTGGCTTCCCGCTGCTCCGTGGTTTCCCAACAGCGGCGCCGCAGATGCCCAGGCTGAGCCGCTGGCCGCTTACCGGTTTGATGACCCTCAGGGCCAGGTGGGGATGGAGACCCACATCGTGCGCTGCGGAGAGCACACCCTGCAGGTTCCGCTGACCTACCGCCCCGAGCCGCTGGAGGGCGGTGACGGGTACCTGGTGGGCACCCTGGAACACTCGGTGCTGGGCAGGCGCTGGGTCTATGACGCGTGCGGTGATCCGGTCTACATCAATGCCTTCGCCGCGGCGGTGGTCGACGGCGTGGGCCAGGCCCCTCTGTACGTCGAGGAAAACGGGGTCCGCCATGAACTGCCGCAGTCCATGGAACTGGAGACCAGCGGGATGCCCGACGGCGAAGAACTCGTGGAAGCACCCGAACGGGAACCCGCCGGGTGGACGGTCACGCTAATGCACCGGGACGGCTGGGAACTCTCCCTGGTCCGCGTGCTTGACCTGGGCGGCCGCGCCGCGCCGCCGCCGTCGCTGGTTGGCACGTGGGAGGGCCAGCGCGAACCGGCTGTCCTTGGCTGGGCGCTTCCTCTCGGGTAGGGAAGGCCGCCGGGCCAGGACCGGGCCAGCCGCCCGGGTCCGGCTAGCTGCCGAGGAATGAATTCATGAACCGGAAGAAGATCGACGCAGCGGTTGCTACCCACAGCAGTGCCGTGATGGCCCACGCCCACTCGGAGAGGAAACGCACGAGGCCGGCGGGCGCCGGAATCACTCCGTGGGCCAGGTTGCGGACCGTGGTGAAAACGAAAAGCGGGATCATGGCCGTCCACACGACGATGCAGTAGATGCACAGTACGTAGATGTCGAAAAGGGCCTGGCTCCAGAGCCAGACCACAAACACCATGCCCAGGGTGACACCGGCCTGCACCGCGGCCCAGTACCAGCGGCTAAACCGCGCCCCGGCAAGCATGGACATGGCAACGGTGATCATGACGGCGAACGCCACGATGCCGATCAGCGGGTTCGGAAACCCGAACAGGGCGGCCTGCCAGGTCTGGAAGACGGTTCCGCAGGAGACCCAGGGGCTGATATCGCAGCTGGTGATATAGGAGGAATCCGCGTACACGCGCAGGCGCTCAATGACCAGGATTCCCGAACCCAGCCAGCCAATGACCGAGGTGATGAGAACCAGCCACGCGAACGGCCTCTGCTGAACGGACCGGGCAAGCCCAGCTTCGCTGGTCCTGCCATCCTGATCGGCGCCGGTGGTGGTGCTGGTGGGACTGACTGGCACGCGCTGCTCCTTTGGCCGGATATCGGTGGTCCGATTCTATGTGGTGCTAGAGACCTATTTGACCTCCGTGTGAGATAATGGCTTTGGCTGGTGTCGGATCCACATTCCGTCATCGGTCCAGCGACAGGCTTCCGGTGCTGTTGGCGATGCTTCCCAAGAAGGAATGCCCATCAATCCGGATGGGGCAGGGGAATCCGCCGAACAGCCCTACCACAGCCCAAACGCCTAGCCGTTCCGAGCAGGTAGCAGGAAAAGCGCCGCTGGTCTTGCGAGTGATGCCGCGCCCTCACGATGGTGCGACCTCGGAAGACATTTAGACGACTTCCGGCTGGCGCTGGCTCCGATGCCCCCGCACAGCCGATACATTGCCCTCCGGGCATTGGAATGTGGCCAGTGCCGCGGGGGCCGGAGCATAGCTGTATATGAATACTGATCGCACAACAGAAGACGCAGTCGATCCCGCCGCAGGGGTTTCCGCACCCGCTGAGGCGGCGCAGACGGAGGCAGAAGCGGCACCTGCCGTGAAAGCACCGGCAAAGCGCGCACCGCGTGCCCGCCGGAAGCCGGCAGCTGCCGCGGAGGCCGTAGCCGGCGCGGAAGATACGCAGGAACCGGCACTGATCCAGACTCCGGCCGAAGCCGAATCCGCCGAAGCAGCCGCTGAACCCGCAGCCAAGCCGAAGCGGACACGTGCGCCCCGCCGCAAGCCCGCCGCCGAGACCAGCGCCGAAGAAACCCCGGCCGGAGCAGAAGCCCCTGTTGCCGCCGTGAATGCTGTTGCCGCAGAAAGCGCTGATGCCGCTCCTGCCGCTGAAGAGTCCGCCGTCGAAGCGCCGGCAAAGACGGTCCGGCGCCGCCGTGCACCGGCGAAGAAGGCTGCTGCCGAAACCGCACCCGCAGAGAGCGCGGGAGCAGACACCGGCACTGCCGCCCAGGATGCAGGCACCCCCGCTGAAGCCGCGGGCAGCGAGGAAGCTGCCGAGCCCGCACCCGCCAGGACGCGTACCCGCCGTCGTGCCACTGCCAAGGCAGGGTCCGCCACTGTCTCCGCGCCGGCTGTCGGCGCGGAAGGTGCGGCGACGAACACCGATACTGCTGAGGCAGCCGTTCCCGCTCCGGCCGCCGAGCCGGAAACAGCAGTGGATGCTGCGAGTGACACACCCGCTGAGGGTGCCGCACCTGAGGGCAGCACCAAGCCGGCCAAGTCTTCGGTCCTTGACCCCTTCGCCATTCCTGAATCTCCGACGTCGGTCCTCTTCCACGCACCGGATCTCACTGCAGTGCAGGCGCTGGCCGCCGCAGCAGCAGACGCCGAGCCGGACGAAGACGAGGACTCCGACGACGAGGGCCGCGATTCCAACCGGTCCCGCCGCAGCCGCCGCCGCAGCCGGGGACGTTCACGCACCGAAGGCGAAAGTGCCGCACAGACCGAAGGCGCCGAGTCTGCCGACGCCGACGAGGAGAACGCTGAGGGCGTGACCTCCCGCCGCCGCCGTCGCCGCCGCCGCGGGGACGCCGACCTTGAACTGACCGGCGGATCCGACGACGATCCGCCCAACACGGTGACCCGCGTCCGCGCCCCGCGCGCCCACGCTGAGGCACCCGTCAGCGACCGCGTCACTTCCGTCAAGGGTTCCACCCGACTTGAGGCCAAGAAGCAGCGCCGCCGCGAATCGCGCGAGTCCGGCCGGCGCCGCCACGTCATCACCGAGGCGGAGTTCCTGGCCCGCCGCGAATCCGTTGACCGGCAGATGATCGTCCGCCAGCGTGACGACAGGATCCAGATCGGCGTCCTCGAGGACGGCGTCCTGGCGGAGCACTTCGTCTCCAACACCCAGCAGGACTCGCTGATCGGCAACGTCTACGTCGGCAAGGTCCAGAACGTGCTGCCCAGCATGGAAGCCGCCTTCGTTGACATTGGCCGCGGCCGCAACGCAGTGCTCTACGCCGGTGAGGTCAACTGGGATGCCGCCGGCCTGGACGGCCAGCCGCGCCGCATCGAACTGGCCCTGAAGTCCGGGGATTCAGTCCTGGTCCAGGTCACCAAGGACCCGGTGGGCCACAAGGGTGCCCGCCTGACCAGCCAGATCTCCCTCCCCGGACGCTACCTGGTGTACGTTCCGGGCGGCTCCATGACCGGTATCTCGCGCAAACTTCCGGACGTGGAACGCAACCGGCTCAAGAAGATCCTCAAGGACCACCTTCCGCAGAACGCCGGCGTCATCGTGCGCACCGCAGCTGAAGGCGCTTCCGAGGAAGAGCTGATGAATGACATCAACCGCCTCCGCGCCCAGTGGGAGAACATCGAGGCGAAGGCCAAGTCCACCAAGACCCTCCCGCCGGAACTGCTGTACGGAGAGCCGGACCTCACCATCAAGGTGGTCCGCGACGTCTTCAACGAAGACTTCTCCAAGCTCATCGTTTCCGGTGAGGAAGCCTGGGACACCATCGAGGCCTACGTAACCTACGTGGCTCCGGACCTGGTTGGCCGGCTCGAGAAGTGGACCAAGGACGAGGACATCTTTGCCGCCAGCCGCATCGACGAACAGATCGCCAAGGCCCTGGACCGCAAGGTCTTCCTGCCCTCCGGCGGTTCGCTGGTGATCGACCGCACTGAAGCCATGACCGTGGTGGACGTGAATACCGGTAAGTTCACCGGCAGCGGCGGCAACCTCGAGGAAACCGTCACCAAGAACAACCTGGAAGCCGCGGAGGAGGTAGTCCGCCAGCTGCGCCTGCGGGACATCGGCGGCATCATCGTCATCGACTTCATTGACATGGTGCTCGAGGCCAACCGGGATCTTGTGCTGCGCCGCCTGGTCGAGTGCCTGGGCCGCGACCGCACCAAGCACCAGGTTGCGGAGGTCACCTCGCTGGGCCTGGTCCAGATGACGCGAAAGCGCATGGGCACCGGCCTGCTGGAAGTCTTCGGCGAAGAGTGCGAACACTGTGCCGGCCGCGGCGTCATCACCCACGACATCCCCGTGGAGCACCGCCGCAGCACCAGCCACGCTGTATCTGAAGACAACCACTCCCAGCACCTGAAGCAGGAGAAGGCTTCCCGCGGTGAACGCAAGCGCCGCAGCCGCGGAGGACAGAACCAGAACCAGGGCCAGAACCAGCAGCCGCCCGCGGCTCCGGTGGAACAGCCAAAGGTGGAAGAACCCCAGGCTGACGATGCCGAGCGCGCAGCAAAGGCCGAAGCCGCACGCGCGGCACTGGCGACCATTGCCGCCGCCACTGCAGCAGCGCACGACGCCGGAACCTCCTCGGAGCAGGACGGAAACACGGCTTCGGACCAGACGCCGGACAAGGACTCCGGCGGCAGCACAGAAGAGAAGCCGCTGATCCGTGAACCGCAGGACGAGGACGTGCCGGCCGAGGCCGGGGCAATCCTGCGAATCCAGGGTGAAACCGTAGTGGTTCCGCGCCGTGAACGGCGCCGCCCGGTCCGCCAGGACGTCCAGCTGACTCTTGAGAGCCTCACTGAGGCGTTCAACGAGGTTTCGCCGGTCTCCCGCGAACCTCAGGCCCCGAAGGCTGAACCGGTGTCCGACGGCGGCAGCGCCCCGGCCAGCGGCAACGGCAACGGCAAGGAAGCGGCTCCGGCTGCTGCCGAACCCGCACGGCGCCCCCGCCGCCGGCGTGCCGCACGCAGCCCGCAGGGTTCGGCTGATGCACAGATCATCAAGGCAGGTTCTGAGGACAGCTCCGGCGCCCAGGGCAGCAGTACCACCGCGGTTGCCGCAGCTCCGGCAGCGCCGCGAACTGAGGCCGCGGCTCCGGTGATCCTCGGCGTCGGCGTCCCGGCTTCCGACCTCTAGCAGCAGCGTCCGCAGCACCAGAGCAGCTCCCGCCCGCCAAGGGCCGGGAGCTGCTCTGGTTTAGCGGTTTTCCGCTGCCATGCGGGCAGGGGCGGGCGGCCCGCATGGCAGCGGTTCGGGGCAGTCCGGGAGTGCTATAGAATGGTAGTCAGCGCAGTGACGTCCCCAGTACGGCCGGAGGATGGCACGCTGGGCCTGCCGTGCATTTGCGGCATGCGGGTTCCTTAGCGTAGCCTTGAACTTCGGTGCGAACGCCTTCTAAGCCGTTATTCGGTACAGGGCGTGACTGCATGGCGCAAGCCGGACACATTGATGGTCCGGGGAAGTGCGCATCCAAGTATTAAACGTCGAGAGAAGTGAGTTCCCAAGTGGTGTACGCGATTGTCCGCGCTGGCGGCCGCCAAGAAAAGGTTTCCGTCGGAGACCTCGTAACCCTGGACCGCGTCCCCGGTGGAGCCGGTAGCACCTTTGAGCTGCCTGCCCTGCTTTTGGTTGATGGCGACAAGGTCACCTCTGCCGCCAAGGACCTGGCCAAGGTTACGGTTACGGCAGAAGTTATCGAAAACTTCCGGGGTCCGAAGATTGTCATCCAGAAGTTCAAGAACAAGACCGGTTACAAGAAGCGTCAGGGCTACCGCTCCTCGCTGACCAAGGTCAAGGTCACCTCCATCAACTCCTGATTCCTAACGTCCGGGACCGCCTGGTTCCAGACCGCGGGAGTTGTGCCCGCACCTAGGCATCAAAGTCAGTCATAGCAAAGGCAGGATTAGAAAATGGCACATAAGAAAGGTGCGAGCTCTACTCGCAACGGCCGCGACTCCAACGCTCAGTTCCTGGGCGTAAAGCGCTTCGGCGGCCAGGTCGTCAAGGCCGGCGAGATCATCGTTCGCCAGCGTGGCACCCACTTCCACCCCGGCGCAGGCGTTGGCCGCGGTGGAGACGACACGCTGTTCGCCCTGGAGGCAGGCGCTGTTGAGTTCGGCAGCCGTCGTGGCCGCCGCGTCGTGAACATCGTCGCAGCCGCCGAGTAATTTCGGCACACAGCTTTTCCGGTGGGGCGGGCCATCTGGCC
>NZ_JAXIOM010000095.1:0-7610 GCF_049311025.1 Arthrobacter sp. 3Tela_A | reverse complement strand
CTCGAGGCCATCGTCACCGCTGAGGTGGGCGGCTCGGCCCTGTTCGCGTCGCGTTTCCGGGAGTGTGCTGCCCGGGGGCGGGGGCGTGCCCGGGCGCCCCCCCCCCCCCCCCCCCCCCCGGTGCAGAGCTCAGGTACTAGTCGTCGCCGCGCAGGATGGCGAGGATGCGGATGATCTCCACGTACAGCCAGACCAGGGTCACGGTCAGGCCGAAGGCAGCGGTCCAGGAGTAGCGCTGCGGAGCGCCCGCCTTGACGCCCTGCTCAATCGAGGTGAAGTCCATGATCAGTGAGAAGGCAGCCAGGCCAACGGCCAGCAGGCCGATGATGATGCCCAGCGGGATGCCGGCGATCTCCACGCCGCGCACGCCCCACGGATCATCGACGACGCCGAAGATCATCAGGCCGACGTTGACCAGGGAGAACACCGCGTATCCAATGATCGCGATCATAAAGAAGCGCATCGCCTTGGGCGTTGCACGCACCTTGCCGCTCTTGAACAGGGCAAGGGTTACAGCGAAGACTGCCAGGGTGCCGACGACGGCCTGCAGACCAATGCCCGGGTACATGGCGTCGAGGACCTGGGTCAGGGCACCCAGGAACATGCCTTCGAGAAGTGCGTAGCCGAGGATCAGGCCCGGAACCGGCTCACGCTTGAAAGAGTTGACCAGGCCCAGGACGAATCCGCCCAGCGCGCCGACGATCATCAGCAGTCCGGCCATTCCGGGCAGGACGAACACGGGGATTGCCGCACCGAGCAGCACAACTGCCAGGCAGCCGAGGGTCTTCATGATGACGTCGTCGTACGTCATCCGTCCGGTCTCCTTCGGACCGGCCGCCGGTGCCGAGTAAAGGTTCTGCAGATCCTGCGGGCTCATTGGATCCTGCCCCGCAAAGGGGCCGCCTGCAGGAACGGTGGGCGCTCCGCCGCGGGTCTGGGAACGGAAATTCTTTCCGTTGAAAACCGGGTTGCCGCCTAGTGCCATGAAAGTGTCCTCCGTCTTGGGGGGCTTGGTTTAAAGTTCAGCCTACCAATCCCAACGTACGGGCGGGCTGGATGATTCCGGTCCGGCCCCACCGTTTGGTAACGGTTTGGTACCCAGGGGGACCAAAACAGGCTCCGGACTTCCATAATGAAGCACCCGGCGGAGTCGTTACCTGATCGCGACACAACCTCGCACATTGTGTCACCCCACCGAAACAATCGCCGGGTAGCATGATCACCATTCGTGACTGACATCACACAGGTCACATATAAATTGCGCCGAAAACGGCACATAAATACCCCCGGCGGAGGTAATTCACTTTGGGAAGAATATCGGCACTCGCCCGGTATATGGGGATGCTCGTGGCGGTGCTTGGCATATTTGCCGGCCTGTTGCTCGCCGCCCCAGCCGTGCATGCAACGACCGCTCCACCCCCGGCGTCGGAATCCCCGGCACCGGAGAGCAGTACCGAAGTAACAGCGCAGGACTCCGGCGGTTCCGGGGATGAAGTGACCGACGGCGCCGAGTACCAGGACCGCATCAGCGGCGTCCTGCGAAACGCCGGGGCACCGGTTGCCGGCGTCACCATCAAGGCGAGCGGCAACGGTTACGAAGCCGAGACGCAGACCGCCGAGAACGGTTCCTGGTCCATCGGGGTTCCCGAACAGGGTGCATTTGAGGTGGAGCTGGATGAATCCACGCTCCCCGAAGGCACGGCCCTGGCCGAGGGCCAGCAGAACCCGCGTACCGTGACTTTCGCCGGAACCTCGAACATCACCACGCTCTTCCTCCTGGGCGAAGGCATTGTCCTGCAGGGAGACACCTTCGGCACCAAGCTCATCGAGCGGGCCGTCGCCGGACTCAGCTTTGGACTGCTGCTGGCCCTTAGCGCCGTCGGGCTTTCCCTGATCTTCGGCACCACCGGGCTGACGAACTTTGCCCACGGCGAGATGGTGACCTTCGGCGCCGTGCTGGCGTTCGGTTTCTCCGCATTGGGCCTGCCGCTGTGGCTGGCACTAATACTGGCAGTGGTCGGAGGCGCAGGCCTTGGCTATGTGCAGGACGCCGGGCTGTGGAAACCGCTGCGCAAACGGGGAACCGGACTGGTTCCCATGATGATCGTGAGCATTGGCCTGGCGCTGGCGCTGCGCTACACCATCCTCTTCTTCTTCGGCGGGGCAACCCAGCAGCTTCCGGCGTCGCAGAGTCCCATGCTTGAACTGGGGCCGATCTCCATTTCGCGGAACAACCTGGTCTCGCTCGCCGTCTCGCTGGTCGTGATCCTGATTGTGGCCGCCCTGCTCCTGCGCACGCGGATTGGCAAGGCCACCCGAGCCGTCGCCGACAACCCGCCGCTGGCCGCGGCCTCGGGCATCGACGTCGACCGGGTGATCCGCATTGTCTGGATGGCCGGCGGTGCGCTTGCCGCGCTCGGCGGCATCCTCTGGGCGTATTACCGGCCCGGTGTCTCCTTCAACATGGGCCAGCAGATCCTGCTGCTGATCTTCGCGTCCGTGACCCTTGGCGGGCTGGGCACGGTCTTCGGCGCCCTGATCGGCTCGATCATCGTGGGCCTGTTCGTGGAGATCTCCACCCTCTGGCTCGAGGCGGACCTGAAGTACGTCGGCGCGCTGCTCATCATGATTCTCGTCCTCCTGGTTCGGCCGCAGGGTATCCTCGGCCGCCGAGAGCGCATAGGTTAGGGGCCTCGACATGGACTTTGGAAACATCCTGCTGGGTGCAGTCAACGAATTCTTCACACCCACCACTGCGGCCTATGCGCTGGCGGCCCTCGGCCTGGCCGTGCACTTCGGCTACACCGGCCTGCTGAACTTCGGTCAGGCCGGCTTTATGGCCATCGGAGCCTACGGCTTCGCCATCCCCACCCTGAGCTTCAATGCTCCGCTGCCGGTGGCGCTGCTGATTGCAATGCTCGCTTCCGTGGCCTTTGCGGTCCTTCTAGGCCTGCCAACGCTGCGCCTTCGGGCGGACTACCTGGCAATCGTGACCATCGCGGCGGCGGAGATCGTCCGCTATGTGGTGACCACCAACGGCCTGACGGCAGTCACCGGATCGGCCAACGGCCTGGCGGCGTTCGAGGGCGGCTTCTATTCACTCAACCCATTCGCGCCCGGACAGTACAATCTGGGCCCGTTCAGCCTGAACGAACGGGACCTCTGGATCCGCGTAGTCGCCTGGACCGTCGTTGCGCTGGCCTGCGTCGTGATCTGGCTGCTGGTCCGCAGTCCCTGGGGCCGCGTGGTCAAGGGCATCCGCGAGGATGAGAACGCCGTACGGTCGCTGGGCAAGAACGTCTATGCCTACAAGATGCAGGCGCTGATCATCGGCGGCCTGCTCGGTTCGCTGGCAGGCATCATCTTCACGCTTCCCCGCGGAGCGGTGCAGCCGGCAAACTACGGCACCGAACTGACGTTCTTCCTTTACACGGCACTGCTCCTCGGCGGCATGTCCACCGTACTTGGCCCGGTAATCGGCGCCATGATCTTCTGGGCCGTGCTCTCCCTGACCCAGGGCCTGCTCTACGGTGCCATCGAGTCCGGGGCGATCACTTTCCTGAACACTACCCAGGCCGGGCAGCTGCGTTACATCCTTGTTGGTGTAGCACTCATGCTGCTGATGATATTCCGGCCGCAGGGCGTGCTGGGCAATAAGAAGGAGCTGTCATTCGCATGAGCCATCAAGCAGAAAGCCCGCAGCCGGCCCGCCGGCCCGGTGCCCACGCTGCCGAGCCCGCAGCGGAAACCGTACCGGCCGGGGCCGCGCCGGCCGCGGCAGTCCCGTTGGATGCCGCACCGGCGGAGCCTGATCAGCACGCGAGCTGGGCCGGCAACAAGTACATGACCGATGACCGCCCGATTGCCGCCGACGTGATCGGTCCGGGCTGCCGCAAGCGCGATCCGATCCTCGTGGCCTCCAACGTGACCCGCACCTACGGCGGTATCCACGCCGTCGACGTCGAGCATGTTGAGATTCCGCGGAACAAGATCACCGCCTTGATTGGTCCGAACGGTGCAGGAAAGACCACGCTGTTCAACCTGCTCACCGGATTCGATACCCCGCAGTCCGGGGAATGGAAGTTCGAGGACCGCGACCTGGCAGGCGTTTCCGCCTACAAGGTGGCACGGCTGGGCATGGTCCGCACCTTCCAGCTGACCAAAGTCATGGGCAAGCTGACGGTGCTGGAAAACATGCGCCTTGGTGCCAACGAGCAGCCGGGAGAGGCCCTGCGGCGGGCACTGTTCCGGCCGCTCTGGAAAAAGCGCGAGAACGAAATCACCGAACAAGCCGACGCCCTGCTGGCGAAGTTCAAGCTCGACACCAAGCGCAGCGACTATGCCGCTTCGCTTTCCGGCGGCCAGCGCAAGCTCCTGGAAATGGCACGGGCACTGATGGTCAATCCCAAGCTGGTGATGCTGGACGAGCCCATGGCCGGCGTGAACCCGGCACTGACACAGTCGCTGCTGGACCACATCAAGAACCTGAAGGCCGAAGGCATGACTGTCCTGTTCGTGGAACACGACATGCATATGGTCCGGCACATTGCCGACTGGGTGATCGTGATGGCCGAGGGCAAGGTAGTTGCAGAAGGACCGCCGTCGGAGGTCATGAAGGACCAGGCCGTGATCGATGCGTACCTCGGTGCGCACCACGACGTGGATCTGGGCGATTCCGAGGGCTTCGAGAAGCTGGAAGCGGTCCTCGAGAAGGATCCGGGTTCAGACATACAGGGCGGCGAGGGGCTGGCCCCCGTGACCATCCAGGAACGTAAGGACATGGCATGACCGCTGAGAATTTCGAGGGCGACTCGGTCGTCAAGGTCACAGACCTGGTGGCCGGCTACATTCCCGGGGTGAACATCCTCAACGGCTGTTCGATCGAAGCCCGCCGCGGGGAATTGATCGGAATTATCGGACCGAATGGTGCCGGTAAGTCCACCCTGCTCAAGGCGATGTTCGGGCTGGTAAAGGTCCACTCCGGCACTGTTATGGTGCGCGGCCAGGACCTGACCGGGCTGAAGGCCAACAAACTGGTCAGCCGCGGCGTGGGGTTCGTTCCGCAGAACAACAACGTGTTCGCCTCACTGACTATCGAAGAAAACCTCCAGATGGGCCTTTACCAGCAGCCGAAGAACTTCAAGGAACGCTTTGAGTTCGTGGCGGAGCTGTTCCCGGAGTTGAAGAAGCGGCGCAGCCAGCGAGCGGGTTCCCTTTCCGGCGGCGAACGGCAGATGGTTGCCATGGGGCGGGCCCTCATGATGGAACCGGCCGTGCTGCTGCTGGATGAGCCCTCGGCAGGCCTCTCCCCCGTGAAGCAGGATGAGACCTTCCTGCGCGTTCATGAGATCAACCGTGCCGGCGTCTCGGTGATCATGGTGGAGCAGAATGCCCGGCGCTGCCTGCAGATCTGCGACCGCGCGTACGTGCTCGACCAGGGCAAGGACGCGTACACCGGAACCGGGCGTGAGCTGATGAAGGATCCCAAGGTCATCCAGCTGTATCTGGGCACCCTCGCCGATACGGCCTAGTCCCCAGCAGGCAGGTGCCCGTCCGGAGCTTCGACTCCGGGCGGGCACTTTGCTTTGATGCACTCCTGTTCCTTAGCCTTCCTTAGCGCCGTGTTTATCCCCTGCACCAGGTGCCCCACTCCGCGTGAGGTGGCCTCATGCCTGCCCTCACCCTCCCTCCCTCCGTCCGTCCGTCCGTCCGTCCGTCCGTCCGTCCGCACAGCAAAGGGCCCCTGCCGGAGCAGGGGCCCTTCGAGTGGTGCGGTAGTGATGCTGGTGAGTTCGCCTGTTTAGAGCTTGCCCACCTCGGACCGGCTGGGAACCGGCTTGTTGTCGGCATCGAACTGGTAGATGCCGATGTATGCCTCGGTCGGGTCGCCGTTCTCGTCGAAGCTGACGGGTCCTGAGTATCCGTCGTAGTCGATGTCCCCGCCGCCGCGCAGGATGGTTACGCAGCCGGCAAAGTCGAAGCACTTCTCGCCTTCAGCGGAGACACCCTGCAGTTCGGCGGCCATTGCTGTGCCGTCTGTGCTGCCGGCTGCTTCTGCGGCCAGGGCCAGCATGGTCACTGCGTCGTAGCTCTCACCTGCGTAGGCCCAGTCCTTCAGGGCCGGGTCGATGCCCAGCAGTGCGTCCTTGAAGTTGTCCGAAGCGAACGGACCCGGGATGGTGCCCTGGGCACCCTCAAGAGTTCCGGCCTCGAGGTCGGCACTGTAGTCGGAGGTGTTGCCGTCAACGAAGAAGATCTGCGACGGATCGACGCCCTTGCCGGTGAGCAGCGGTGCGATGCTCTTGGCCTGGTCGAAGCTGATGACCACGATTGCGTCCGGGTTGGCACTGGTTACAGTGTCCACCTGGCTGCTGAACTGCGAGTCACCTTCGTTGAACATCGATTCTGCGACAACCTGGCCGCCTGCGGCCTCGACCGAGCCCTTGATGTTGGACTGCAGGCCCGTGCCGTAAGCGTCATTGAGGACGATCATGCCCACGGTCTGGGCGCCGCACTCCATGATGTAGTTGCCCAGCGTACGGCCCTGGAGAACGTCGGAGGGAGCGGTACGCCAGTACAGGCCGTTGTCGTCCCAGTCGGTGAAGTCCGGGGACGTGTTGGCCGGCGAGAACTGGATGACTCCGGCGCCGGTGATCTGGTTGATGACAGTCTTGGAAACGCCGGAGGAAGCGGCGCCGATGATGGCGCTTACATCCTGGCTCAGCAGATCGGTGACGGACTGGGTGGCGATGTCCGTGGTGGTGTCGCCGGAGTCGCGGTGGACAACCTCAACCGGCTGGCCAAGGACGCCGCCCGCTGCATTGATTTCTTCAATGGCCAGATCAACGCCGGCGATTTCCGGCGGGCCGAGGAAGGCGAGGGCGCCTGTCGTCGGCAGCAGGGTCCCGAGCTTGAGCGGGGCATCCGTGGTTCCCGTGGAGGCGGGAACCGCTGAGGGATCGCCCTTCTCTCCGGGATCCTCGCCGGTGCCGCCTTGGCTTTCCGGGCAGGCAAGGACCGAACTGTTTGCTGCTGCTGACGAAGAATCCTCGGACGGTGAGGAGTCGGTTCCGGAGTCGCCGCTGCTGCCACAGGCTGAAGCGAACAGGGCAACGCCCAAGCCCAGTGCTGCCATCTTTGCTGCGCGGCCGTACCCATCCCCGAGGCCAAGCGGCCCGGTCTTGCGAAGTGCAGTCATGTAGTTTTTCTCCCCGATCGAAAGGCGGGTGCCTTTGATGCTGTTATCAGGTGTTCCTGATTAGAAGAAAAGCTAGTTGAATAATGTGTCGAAGATAAGAGGTTCCGGTTACAGCCTTGTAACACTCATCACACCTGTGACCTGCATGTTGCAGGATGCTCAGAAGCGTGGTTTAGGACGGCTCACTTTGTACCCCAGGTGGGACTCGAACCCACAACACACAGATTTTAAGTCCGCTGCCTCTGCCATTGGGCTACTGGGGCCCGCACACCGGAACAACGGCGTCAGAGCCGGGTTCGAAGCGCATAGACCAGCCTACTTGAGCGGCGCACAAGCACAGAAACTGCCCAGCGCCCAGCCGGTCAAAGAGCCCGCTTAAACCGCCAGCGGGGGGGGGGGGCGCGGGGCGGGG
>NZ_JAXIOM010000094.1:0-8111 GCF_049311025.1 Arthrobacter sp. 3Tela_A | reverse complement strand
GGTCCCGCCTGAGGAGGCACAGGCGGGACCCGGCACGGCTCTTTATTCGACCGTCATTGAATCCAGGTCGGGGGCATTCTCGACGAACTTGTACTTGACCATCAGCTCGCCCATGTCGTTGAGCTCCTCAGTCCGCAGTTCGGCGTCGTACTGCTCCATCTTCAGGTTGGCGGCCACTTCCGCCGGCATGTTCATAAAGGCGGGCAGAACTGCCTTGACGTCATCGATGTTGGCTTCCGCCTGGGTGAGCAGATCTTCCATGGCATCCTTGAACTTCTGCACGGTCTCCGCATTCGCAGAGGCGTAATTGCCGGAAGTGAAGGTCACCATGGTGGGCATGCCCGGAACAGCTTCCTGGTTGGAGTAACCCACCAGGACGTTGTCGGGATTGGACAGTGCCTTGCTCAGGAAGGGTTCCGGAATCCAGATGGCATCCGTGTTACCCAGGTCCAGCTGTGCTTCCATATCCGGGAACGGCATCTCGGAGAACTTGATCTGCGTCGGGTCGGCCCCCGCGAGGGATGCTGCCTCCATAATCGTCAGGTCGCCCTGGGTGTTCACGGCATTGACGCTGGCGGTCTTGCCTTCCAGATCTGCGAAGGTGGTGATCCCGGAATCCGCTCGGGCCACTACCCCGTTGATGTCCTCGCCTTCGGCGTAGGAGTTGGAGTACCCTGTGACAATCTTCATGTCCAGGCCCTTGTCCTTGGCCACCATGACGGTCAGCGGGTTGCCGACGGCGAAGTGCATGTCCCCGGTGGAGACTGCCGGCAGCATGGCTGCGCCGCCCTGGCCGGTCTGGAGTTCGACGTCGAGGCCGTGCTCCTCGAAGATGCCTTCATCGACGCCGTACTGCATGGCTGCGGAAGGTGCAATGCCAATGACACCGACCACGATCTGCTCGAGTTCGCCGCCCGCAGCAGCGGACCCCGAAGCTGACGGGGATGAGCTGGACTCGTCGCCTGACAGGCTGCCTCCGCCGCAGCCGGCCAGGGCCAGGGTTGCAACGGCGCCGAGGGCAAAGGCCCTCGCGGCCCGCCGGGAAATGAAGTGCCTCATGACTTTCCTCTTCCTTGAGGGGAGAAATGGATACTGCTGGAGGGTGGTGCCTGTACTGCATTGGTGCTGCCCGGACCGCGGACGGGGCCGGGAGCGCGGTGGATCAGGAATAGAAGCGGGCGAGGAACTCAGCGACTACGGCCGGACGCTCCTCGCCGTCGATCTCGATGGTGTTGGACGTCTTGATCTGCACGCCGCCCTTTACCTCGGTGACCTCGGAGATGACCGAGTGCAGGCGGACCTTGGACCCGACCTTTACCGGGTTGGTGAAACGAACCCGGTCCAGTCCGTAGTTGACCTTGGTCTTGACGCCTTCAACATCGAAGAGTGAACTCCAGAGCGGAATGATCAGGGACAGGGTCAGGAACCCGTGCGCGATAGGCGCGCCGAACGGCCCGTCCTTGGCCTTCTCGGGATCGGTGTGGATCCACTGGTGGTCATCCGTGGCATCGGCAAAGGTGTTGATCTGGTTCTGGGTGATCTCGATGTAGTCGGTGTAGCCCAGGTCCTTGCCGACCAGGGACGGCAGTTCTTCGAGGGTGACAACGGTGGCACTCATGTGGTTTTCCTAGCGGCTAGTTAGCGGTGGTCTGGGGCTGCAGTTCAGCGGGCAGCGGCGGGAACTTCTCCCCCACGGTCTGCTGGTTTTCGGCAAAGGGGAAGGCTTCAGCGAGTTCCTCATAGGTCCAGCCCCCGTCCCGGTATTCGGAGGCGACTGCTTCGGGGTGGGACCAGAGCTGGAGCCGGTCTCCGCCCACGCCGATCGCCTGGCCGGTAATCCCGGCAGCTTCATCGGAGGCCAGGAACGCAATCAGGCCGGCGACGTCGTCCGCGGTGCCAAAGCCCAGGGTCTTGCGGAAGAAGTCCGGCATGGCCTCGCCGCGCTCGTCCGCTTCCACTGCTGCAGCGAAGTACGGCACGGTTTTGGTCATGGCCGTGGCGGCCACGGGGATGACGGCGTTCGCGGTGACGCCGGCCTTCTTCATCTCCATCGCCCAGGTCCGGACCATGCCGACAATGCCGGCCTTTGCGGCTGCGTAGTTGGTCTGCCCGAAGTTTCCGCGCTGGCCGGTCGGGGAACCGATGGCGATGATCCGTCCCGCTACGTTGTTCTCCTTGAAGTAGGCGTACGCTTCCCGGACGCAGGTGAAGGTTCCGCGCAGGTGCACGTTGATCACCAGGTCAAAATCTTCGTCCGTCATCTTCAGCAGCGACTTGTCCCGCAGCACCCCGGCGTTGGTGACCAGGATGTCCAGACCTCCGAAGTTTTCCACCGCCGCGGCCACCAGGGCCTTCGCAGTTTCCGTGGAACCAACCGGAGCGACGACGGCAACGGCACGCCCGCCGTCGGCCGCGACCGCGGCAACCGCCTCCTCAGCAACAGAAGCATCGACGTCGTTCACCACCACCGCCGCGCCCTGCCGGGCCAGTTCACGGGCGTAGGCCAGGCCAAGGCCCCGCCCACTGCCGGTTACAATCGCAACTTTGCCCGAAAGGGACATTCGAACTCCTCAGATATGTGTCCTGTCTCACACCATGACAACTGAGATAGTTGAGAAAGTCAACAGTTGAAATCGGGCGTACTCTTGATGCATGACTGAGACGGCCGATTCAACCGTGCGCGCTGCGCTTCCGTCCGAAGAGGCCGGAATCGAGCGCCTGTATTCATCGGAGCTGGCGAATGAGACGGAGTTCCTGGCCGCGCGTACACGGTCGGTGGGTTCGCGCCGGGCCAACGAGGAACTGGCATCGCTGGATCTGAAGGTCCGGTCCTATTCGGTCCTCTCGCTGGCCTGCAGCGGCCTGAACCCCTCCCAGCGCGAGCTCGCAGAGTTCCTGTTCCTGGACCCAAGCCAGATCGTGGCGCTGGTGGACTCGCTGGAGAAACGGGGCGCCGTAAAGCGCAAAGCCGACCCGCGCGACCGCCGGTCCAACATCATTACCCCCACCGCTGCCGGCAAGAAGCTGTACGCAGAGGCGGCAGCCGTAGTCCAGGCTGCCGGGGAGGGCGCACTCAGCGCCCTTACCCCGGAGGAACGGGACCAGCTGCGCGATCTGCTGCGGCGGGTGGCATTCGCCGACCAGCAGGGTTAGCTAGCCGGTGCCCAACGCCGCGTTCATGGCCCGGGACAGGGAAATGAACCTGGGGTTGGCGGCAAGGTCCTCGACGAGGACCGGGTGTCCGTCCGGCCCGGCCAGCGGAATGCACCAGTTGGGGTATTCACGTGAGGTGCCTGGCTGGTTCTGAGTCCGCCGTTCACCGACGGCGTCCACCAGTCCGACGCCGACCAGCGCAGAGGGGCTCAGTGCGATGAGCCGGTGCAGGGCTTCGACAGTCTCCTGTTCGGAGGCGTTTTCGCCCAGCAGGCCGTGCCTGCGGGCCAGGTCAAGGATGCCACGGGTGGCTGCACTGTCCAGTTCCCGCTCCTCCTCCACCGGACGGTTCAGCAGCCCGAGTGAATCCCGCAGTGTCACGTGCTCACCGGCAAGGTAGCCCGCGGCCGGAGGCAGGTCGTGTGTGCCGATCGTGGCCAGTGCACTGGGACGGTAGTCCGCAGGTTCCCGGGGCCCGTCACCGGTCTGCTCGAACCACAGAATCGAGGTTCCCAGTACGCCGCGCTCAGCCAGATAGCCCTGGACCCAGGGTTCAAAGACACCCAGATCTTCCCCAATAACGACGGCGCCGGCCCGGTGCGCCTCCAGAGCCAGGATGCCAACCAGTGCCTCATGGTCGTAGTACACGTAGGCGCCTGCCCCGGGATCCTCTCCCCGCGGAATCCACCAGAGGCGGAACAGGCCCAGAATGTGGTCCACCCGGACGCCGCCGGCATGCCGGAGGATGGTACGCAGCATGTCCCGGTACGCCCCGTAGCCGCTTTCCGCCAGCCGGTCCGGATCCCAGGGCGGCTGGCTCCAGTCCTGCCCGCGCTGGTTAAACATGTCCGGCGGTGCGCCGACCGAGACTTCCGGTGCCAGCACATCCTGCAGCGTCCAGGCATCTGCGCCGCCGGGGTGGACCCCCACCGCGAGGTCGTGCACGATTCCGATCTTCATGCCGGCGCTGACCGCTGCCCGCTGGGCGGATTCAAGCTGTTCGTCGCAGATCCACTGCAGCCACTTGTAGAACGTGATTTCGCCCGAAAGCTCGGCGGACTTGGTGGCCGACAGGGCGCTGTGCAGTCCCTCCTGCCACTCGGGCGCATCGGGCGGATACGCGGCCGCCAGCGCGCACCAGAGAGCAAAACTGTCCAGGCCCGGCCCGGCGTCGCGCACAAATGCCTCAAACTGCTGGGTCCGCGCCGGGCTCCGCGGCACCTGGTAGACCCGGCGCAGGGCCTGAAGCTTCGCGGCGTAGGAAGAATTGCGGTCCAGCAGGCGTGCATCACGGTCAACGGCCTGCTGCCCGGCAGCGAGCGCCTCGACGGCGGCGCGTTCCGGGGCAGGAAGGTAGGCGTATTCCTCGATGGCTTCCACCCGGATGTAGAGCGGGTTGAAGAAGCGGCGGGTGGCCGGAAGGTAGGGCGAGTCCTCCACCGGGGGCACGGGCTCGGCAGCATGCAGCGGGTTGATGAGCATAAAGGCAGCCCCAGCCTCGCCGGACACCGCGGCGAGGTCAGCAAGGTCCGTCAGGTCTCCGATCCCCCAGGACCGTTCGGAGCGCACGGAGTACAGCTGGGCCATCATGCCCCATGCCCGCCCTCCGGTTTTGGGAGCGGGCAGCCGGTCAGGTGTAATCGCCAGCACGGCTTCGGCTTCCTGCCCGGCAAAGGACACATGCAGGACATGCCAGCCCAGCGGAAGTCCTGCCGGAATTGCCAGTTGGCGGGCTTCCAGTTCGGCGCCGTCAACAATTGCCGTTTCCGCCGCCTGTCCGGGAGCGGGCAGTCCGGGCAGCGGGACGGAACTGCCATCCTCCAGCGTGATCCAGGCCTGCGCCTGTGCATCCCGGGGCAGGTGGACGGCTACCGGAACGGGCTGCTGCTGGCGGAGAACGACGGCGGGCGGCAGTGTGCGCCGCCAGGGCCCCAGTCCCGCTTCCTCGAGGGATGCTTCAGCCTGTTCCCGGGTCCAGGCAGGTGCCCCCCGGGCAGCGAGGACGCTGCGCAGGGATGCGTCCGAGACCTGTTGGACACCGCCGTCCCACCCGGTGAATGTGGTGGCAACATTCTTCGCCTGTGCCAGCTGCTCCAGCAGCTGCCTTGCCGGTGCGGCGCCGTCGTTGTGTTCCGTCATGGAGTCTCCACAGTCATGCGAGCCAATCTAGGCGCAAAGGCATCCCAAAGACAGCCGCGGCTGCGTCCGGACGGCCAAAGGGCTGGGGCGCTGGACGTCAGGGCCGTTTTTCCACGAGACGCCAGACGTCCTGGTAGTCCACATGCTCCGCGTACGGAGCGGCCAGGGCAGCCAGCGCCAGCGTGGTCCACTCCAGTTCATCCGCATAGCTTCGGCTGTCTGCCTCTGCATCCTGCAGCATGCGGGAGAGCGCATTGCGGCGGGCACCGCCGATGATGTCGATCAGCATCAGCTTGGCCTCGCATTCGCGCAGGAGCCGCTCCTCGTACCAGCGGTCAGAGAGGGATATCTCGGAGCCGCCCAGCAGTTTGCGTGACTCTGCGGCATCTTCGTGAAAGCGCGTCAGCAGGAAATCCACGATGTCCATGCCCAGACTTTACGCGTCGGGGAGCGCCTGCGTCAGGAGTCCGTGAGCGTTCCGGGAATATTTGCGGGCACTTGTCTGGTTGACATAACTAGGCCCCCTTCCGAATATCACAGGAGTTCAGTTTGCCCTCAGCATGCGCGTCCCCGTCCCTTTCCAACACCACTGCCCGCCGCGTCCGCAATATCAGTTCGATCCATCGCGGAGACTACGTCGAGGCCCGCAGCGGCGACCAGGTCTACTACCGCGGCGAAGTGCGCGATACGGCGCCCGGACTCGCAACCCTCTGGCTCAACGATGAAGACTCCGGCATGCACACGGCCGTGAGCACCGAGGACTTCACCATCTGGCGGACCAGGCGCTGACCGGTCCCGACCGGCCGTGCCAGGGCCGAACAGCGCCTACTCGATCAGCGCTCCGGCGCTGATATTGATGGTGGCTCCGGTGATGCTTGCGGCCATGTCCGAGGCGGCGAACACTGCGGCGTTGCCGACGTCCTGAAGCGTTGCAGCCCGGTTCAGCAGCGTAGCCGAGGCAATGGCGCCGGCTATTTCTTCCCGGCCCTCCATGTCCGGGGGCAGCGATTCCGGTATGCCGCCGGACCGCAGCGTCACCACCCGGATGCCGTACGGGCCAAGCTCAATGGCAAGCTGGCGCCGCATCGATTCGATGGCTTCCAGGGCGGTAACCAGACCGCCCAGATACTGTCCGCGGTCCTCGGTTCCGGAACCGCCGAAGGCCAGAATCACCCCGGATTTCTGTTCCATCATGTGGCGCGCAGCGGCCTGCGCCGTGATGAAGGTTGTCTGCACGGCAGTGGATACCGGCCGCAGATAGTCCTCCAAATACATCGCAGCCATGGGTGTGCCCTGCACATCCCCGTGCTGGATGACGTTCAGGGAGATGTCCAGGCTGCCCGCTGACTCCGCGACGTCGTCGGCGTGCGCGTTGACTGCTTCCTGGTTCAGCGCATCCAGGACGGCGGTTTCAACCAGCCCGCCCGCCGCCCGGATGTCCGCTGCGACTTTTTGGAGCGGTTCCGGATGCCGTCCGGCGAGGAAAACGCGGGCACCCTCGCGGGCAAAGGCACGCGCTGCCGCTCCCCCAATCGATCCGCCGCCGCCGTAGATAACCGCGTTCCTGCCGTTGAGCAGCATGCCGGTGTCCTTGTCTGAAGAGATGGGGCCGAAGTGCGCCCATTCTGGCACCGGTCAGGTCAGAGAGCCAGAGTCCAGGCCACCTCCCGGGGATCGACGGCGTCAAGCCGCGCGGGGTTCCACCGCGGCTGGTTCCTGTCCAGCAGCCGGGCGCGCACGCCTTCCCGGAAATCGGGGCGTCCGATCATTCGCTCCGCCATCACCAGGTCCCGCTGCAGGACCTTTGCCAGGTCCGGTTCGGCGGCGGCGGCCCGGAGCGCGGTGAGGGCAACGGAGAGGGAAAAAGGCGCCATCGCCCGGATGGCCTGCGCCGCTTCCCGCGCAGCCGGGGCGGGGTGGCGGTCAAGCTTCGCCAGGATGGCAGCGACGTCGCCGCCTGCGTAGCACTCGTCTATCCAGTCCTGCTCGACAGCGAGCGGTGCAGCCGGAGGTTCGACGGCGAGCGCGGCCACCACATCCGCGGCACCGCTGCCCGCGGACTCGAGGGCCGCCAGCAGGGCCGGAAGCGACTCCGAGGGCACGTAGAAGTCCGCAAAACCGCACAGCACGGCGTCGGCACCGGTCATCGTTCCAGCCGTCAGGGCCAGGTGGGTGCCAAGCTCTCCGGGAGCCTGCGCCAAAAGCAGCGACCCGGCGCAGTCCGGGCTGAACCCAATACGCACTTCCGGCATTGCGGCTTTGGTCCGCTCGGTGGCGATCCGGATTCCGGCGTGCCCCGAGACTCCGACGCCGCCGCCCATCACAACGCCGTCCATAACCGCAACGTACGGCTTGGGGAAGGCGGCCACCCGCGCGTTCAGGGCGTATTCAGCAGTCCAGAACTCCATTGCCTCGGCGTCCGTGCCCGAGGCAATGGCGCGGATGTCCCCGCCTGCACACAAACCCCGCTCACCGGCACCATAAAGCACCACCGCCTGAACGGCGTCGTCCGTTTCCCAGTCCTGCAGGACCCGGTCCATCGCCTGGACCATGTCCAGCGTCATGGCGTTCAGGGCCTGCGGACGGTTTAGCCGGATGGTTCCGAGGCTGCCTGAGGTCCAGGCCTGGAGTTCTTCAGTGGCGTGCAGGGATGCTCGAACTGGTGCGGGGGCGGGCGAGGAATTCATGCCCCAAAGCATCCCAAGTTTTTCCCTTTCAGCCCAACTCCGGGCATCGTCCGGCACACAGGTGCGCCGGCCTGTCGCTTATACCCATCTCCGAGCCCACGCGCCTAGGCAGGAGCGCGGATGCCGGCGGCG
>NZ_JAXIOM010000093.1:0-9303 GCF_049311025.1 Arthrobacter sp. 3Tela_A | reverse complement strand
GCCGCAGCGCGCTCCCGCGGCCCCGGCCCGTCTTTCGGCGGCGCGGGGGACGGACGCAGCAGAGAGTTCACCGGCTGTTTGCGCCGAGTGTGAACCGCGTCCTACCGGTATTTACCCGCTTCTGTTTATATGAGTCGATGACAACTCTCACTTCAGCCGGCACCGAAGACCGGTTCAACACAGACAGCAAACACCTCATCGCCCTGGACGTCGACGGGACCCTGGTGGACCACGACGGACACATGTCCCCCAACGTCCGTTCCGCGGCCAGGGACGCCATCGACGCGGGCCACCACCTGGTGATTTCCACCGGCCGCTCCTTTGGAGCCGCACTGCCGGTCCTGGAGAGCATTGGCCTTACCGACGGCTTCACCGTCTGCTCAAACGGCGGCGTTACCCTCCAGATCGACACCTCCCTGCCGGACGGCTACGAGATCGTGGACCGGGTGGTCTTCGATCCCCGTCCCGCGCTGGACGCCCTCCGCGTGGAACTGCCCACCGCCAAGTTCGCCCTGGAAGACCACGAGGGACGGTTCCTGTCCACCGAACGCTTCCAGGACGCCAGCTTCGGCGCCGAAGCCCAGGCCGTGGACTTCGAATACCTGCGCGAGTGCAAGGCCGTGCGCGTGGTGGTTTTCAGCACCGACTCCACGGCCGAGGAATTCGGCGACGCCGTGGCGGCCATTGGCCTCCACGGGGTGACCTATTCGGTGGGGTGGACCGCCTGGCTGGACATCGCCGCAGCGGGAGTCACCAAGGCCTCGGCCCTGGAACAGGTCCGCCGCCGCCTGGACATCGATCCCCTGCACACCGTTGCAGTGGGAGACGGCCGCAATGACATTGAGATGCTTTCCTGGGCCGCGCGCGGCGTAGCCATGGGCCAGTCCCCGGACGAAGTCCTCTCCGTTGCCTCGGAAGTCACCGGCTCTGTCTACGAGGACGGCGCAGCGAAGGTCCTGCGCAGCCTGCTTGCTCCGCGCTAGGTCCTACCGAGCGGAATAGGGCAGGGGCGCAGGCGGCAGGGAAACCGGTCCGGACACCAGATCCAGCAGACGGGCCGCCGCCGGCCGCGTGGCCCATTCCTCAACCCAGTGGGAGCGGACCACGGCCTTGCTGACCGCCTGTGCCGTGATTCCCAGCTCCTGGGCAACGTACTTCTGCTGTCCCCGCGCTCCGGGAGTCATCAGGTCCAGGACCTTCCACTCTGCGGAGGTCCGGCTTGCCACGATCTGGCCCAGCAGCCGCAGTACCGCTTCGGCTTCCGCTGCCACCTCGGCGTCGGGCCCCTCAACAGCCAGCGGAATGCGGTCGCCGGAGCGCTGCGCGCGCTCCACGGCCCGGCGCGCGTAGACCAGGCCAAAACCCTCAGCCTCCAGCACCGCGGAGGGCAGCGGCCGGCGGAGTTCGCCGACGCCGATCCCGACGTTCCAGCGCCGGGCACGGATGGCCACGAGTGCCGCATCAACTGCGGCTGAGGGATGCGCAAGGACGCCCTGCGCCTCGTCTGACACCGAGCGCTGGAAATCCACCACGGCAGGAATGTGCCGCAGGGAGCGCACCAGGTCCGGAACCTGGTCTCCCGCCTCGCGGGTATCCCGCTGGTTGATGGTCAGCACAAAATGCATGGCATCAGCATGCCAGAGCAATTCCCCAAACAACCGATATCGGTTGGGGCGGGCGTGCCGTGCCCTATCGAGATAACAGAAACTGCACGTACCAGCGCTGGTACGTGCAGTTTCTGTCATCTCGGTGAGGAGAGGTGAACCCTTAGTCGTTCTCGGGGTTGGCGTCGACGTCGCGGCCCTGCGGCTCGTCCTCTTCGCTCTTCTCGCCCTGGGCTTCGAAACGTGCCAGGGAAGCTTCAACCTCGGCCTCGGCGGCTTCGCGGCCTTCCCAGTCAGCGGCCTCTACCCACTTGCCGGGCTCCAGGTCCTTGTACTTGGTGAAGAAGTGCTTGATTTCGTCCAGCAGGAAATCCGACACGTCGGAGATGTCCTTGATGTGGTCAAAGCGCGGGTCGACGGGAACGCAGAGAACCTTGGCGTCTCCGCCGCCGTCGTCAACCATGTTGAAGACGCCGATCGGACGGGATTCAACGAGCACACCCGGGATCAGGTCGAAGTCCTGGAGCATCACCATGGCGTCCAGCGGATCGCCGTCTTCGCCGAGGGTATTTTCGAAGTAACCGTAGTGCGTCGGGTACTGCATGGAGGTGAACAGCACACGGTCCAGGCGCAGGCGGTGCGTCTCGTGGTCGATTTCGTATTTGACGCGGGATCCCTTGGGGATCTCGATCGTTACGTCGAGTTTCATAACGGCTCCTTGGGGTGCGGCCCGGAAAGGGCCAGTAAAACGGACAGGTAAGTAACATGCATTGCTCATGCACTTTGCGAGGATGGACGCAGCCGGAATCCCCCCGTCCATTTGGGAATGTCCGTTTGGCTCACTGCGCCGGTCTAGTGTTAAAGATATAGGTCCCGAGGCGCTGCAGCGTTTACCGGCGTTTCCAGACGGCCTCATTCCTCCGCAGCAGGCGGAACCTGAGCGATCAGGCACGGCAACGAAATAAGAAACTGGTGGTCCTTGGCGAGGATGCTCTCCGGCATTGCCCTGGTGCTGGCCTTCGCCCTGCTGCTGGTTCCGCTGGCCGTGTATGCCGGCCCGCCCGTGGTGAAAGCACTTTCCGGCGAAGCCCCTGAACGGCAGACTGCCGTCCCGTCCTACCAGCGCCCGCCTGCGGGCGTCTTCGAGAACCCGGTTGTGCAGCCGGCGGATCCGGATGCTCCGCTGCCGGATCCTGCGGTGCTGGGTGCCCTGCTCGACGCCGAACTTGCCTTCGAGGGCAGCGGAACCGTCTCCGCAGTGGTCTCCGATGCCCGCACCGGCACGGTGCTCTACGAACGCAGCCCGGAAGCCACGGGAATGCCGGCCTCCACCCTGAAGATCCTGACCGGCGCTGCGGCCGCGCTCACGCTGGACCCGGATTCCCGGTTCGAAACCACTGTCCACGCCGCACAGGACAACGGCGGGACCGTGCTGACGCTTCGCGGCGGCGGGGATGTGCTGCTGGGCAGCGGAGCTTCGGATGAACACGCCGTGGTGGGCCGTGCGGGGCTGGCCACCCTGGCCGAGGACGCACTGAAGGAACTGGGGCCGGCTCCCGGGACTGTTCGTGTGCAGGTGGATGACAGCCTTTTCACCGGTCCGGCGCTGTCCCCCGCCTGGAATGAGGCCGACGTCGAAGCCGGGGAGATCGCTCCCGTCTATCCGCTGGCCGTGAACTCAGCCTGGCTGGATGAGTCCCGCCAAGGCGGAGAACGGTCCGACGACGCCGCGCTGGCCGCCGGTGATGCCTTCCGGAATGCGCTGGCTGCAGCGGCCGGGGCTGCCGGCATCACGGTCGAAGACGAGGTCACCCGCGGTACGGTGCCCGGCGGTGCCCGGGAAGTGGCCGCCGCCGAATCAGCGACCGTGGCCGAACAGATTGAGCAGATGCTGCTGGTCTCGGACAACTATTTGGCTGAGGCACTGGGCCGGTCGGCTGCTGCGGCAGCCGGCCGGGAAGCCAGCTTCGAAGGTGCCACGGCCACGGTGGCGGCGGAGATCTCCGGGCTCGGCGTCGATACGGCCGGAATGTCCCTGGCCGATGTCTCCGGCCTGGCTTCCGAAAACTCCGTGACGGCCCGCCAGCTCGCCGATTCGGTGCAGACGGTGCTGGTCTCCGGGGACGACGGGCTCCGCGCTGTTGCCCGGGGCCTTCCCGTGGCCGGCCTGACCGGAACGCTGCAGGGCAGGTACGGCGACGGTGCAGCCGGACTGGTCCGCGCCAAGACCGGCACGCTGCTGGCCGTAACTGCGCTCAGCGGCTACGTCACGGACGCCGACGGGAGGCTGCTCTCCTTCGCGCTGGTGGCCCGGGGCCTGGACGGTAACACCGCCGAGGCACGCGCCGCCGTCGACGACGCGGCCGCCGTCCTGGCCGGCTGCGGCTGCCGCTGATTCCACCTGCGTCACCCACCCCGTACTTGCCCTCCCGGCGGATCTTGCAGCGGGGGCGGGAGCACATTCCAGTGCGCCTGTGATCGAATGGAGCCATGGAGAGCAACCAGCAGCACCAAGCCACCTCAACCGCCGCGCGACTGGTGAACTGGGACTTCGCCGCTGCGACCGCTGCCACCCTCGTGGCACCCGGACCGAAGATGAGCCGCCGCGAAATCCAGGCCGCCGTCGCGGACCTGCGCCGTCTTGCTGACGAGTCCGTTTCCCACGTCCACCGCATCACGGGGCTGGACGCTGCCGAGGACCTGCGCGACTCCCAGGTCCTGATCGTGGACCGCGCGTCCTGGGCCAAAGCCAACTCGCAGAGCTTCGCTGCCCTGATGAACCCGATGCTCCAGCACCTGGCCGAAACCCGGCCCGACGCCGTCAACGCCACCAACACCGCCGTGACCGGAACGGTCACCGGCGCTGAACTGGGTGCCGTCCTGGCGTTCCTGGCCAGCAAGGTCCTGGGCCAGTACGACCCGTTTGCCGCGCTGGCCAACCCCGGCAAGACCGGCGGACGGCTGCTGCTGGTCGCCCCGAACATCATCAGCACTGAGCAGGAACTGAACGTGGAACCGGCCGATTTCCGGCTCTGGGTGTGCCTGCACGAGCAGACCCACCGGGTGCAGTTCGCCGCCGCTCCCTGGCTGCGCGACCACCTGCTGGATCAGATCCGGATGCTGAGCAACGGCCTGATGGACAAGGCACAGAGCCTTCCGGAGCGCATCAGCTCGATGGCCAAACAGCTTTCCGCAGCTGCCAGCGGGCGGGATGAAACTGCGGCCGACGGCGTTCCGGACCGCCAGGTGGATGTCCTCACCCTGCTGCAGGACCCGGAGGACAAGGCGCGCCTGTCCCACATCACCGCCGTTATGAGCCTGCTGGAGGGCCACGCCAACGTGGTCATGGACGCCGTTGACGCCAGCATCATCCCCAGCGTGAAGACCATCCGCCGCCGCTTTAATGACCGCGGCATCAACCGCGGCTGGCTGGATAAGTTCTTCCGCCGGATCATGGGCCTGGACGCCAAGATGCGGCAGTACGCCGACGGATCGAAGTTTGTCCGCGGCGTTGTGGACAAGGTTGGCATGGCCGGTTTCAACCGGGTCTGGGAGCAGGCCGAAAACCTGCCGACCGAGGCGGAAATCCACAACCCGGACCTCTGGATCAAGCGGATGGGACTCTAAGCACCACGTGAACGAGACCCCAATGCATCCCCTTGTGCCCGCTGCGCGTGCCCGCCGCCGCCTGAACCCCACCCTGGGCAAGGCCCGGGCCATGCTGAAGGACTTCCTGAGCGAGGAAGGCCTCCCGCCCAACCCGGCCAAACCTCCGGTGCTCCTGGTGGCCTGCAGCGGCGGGCCGGATTCGCTGGCACTGGCGGAAACGGCGTCGTTCTTCAACCGGCGCGGAGACTACGCGGTGGGCGCGGCCGTGGGCGACCACGGGCTGCAGCACGGCTCGGCAGAGATCGCCGAGACGGCTGCCGGAAAACTGCGCGCCATGGGGCTGGACCCCGTCACCATCACCCGGGTGGAGGTCCCGGAATCCGGCATGGGCCCGGAGGCCGCCGCCCGCACGGTGCGCTACGAAGCGCTCGACGCCGCTGCCGCCGAAGCTGGTGCAGACGCGGTGCTGCTCGGCCACACCCTCGATGACCAGGCCGAACAGGTGCTGCTGGGGCTCGCCCGCGGCTCCGGAACCCGGTCGCTGGCCGGTATGCCGCCCCGGCGCGGACTCTACCTGCGCCCCTTCCTGGGCCTGCGGCGGGAAGAGATCGAAGAGATCTGCGCGGCGCAGGATCTGGACCCCTGGCACGACCCCACGAATGCAGACCCGTCTTTCGCCCGCTCACGGGTTCGGACCGCGGTGCTGCCGTTCCTTGAAAACGAACTGGGCCCCGGCATTGCCGAAGCGCTCTTCCGCAGCTCCCGGATCCTGGCCCAGGACGCCGACTACCTCGACGCGCAGGCAGCGGAAACCTACGCCCGGCTGCGCGGGGAGGCCGGAAACGGCGAACCCGGCGCCGCTCGGGAGGAGATCCTGCTCTCAGAGCAGGCCCTGCGGGAACTGCCCGCTGCCCTTCGCCAGCGGGTGCTGGCCCTGGCTGCCGCGGAGCTTGGTGCGGCCCGTCCCAGCTGGGAAAGGGTGCGTGCAGTGGAGGCACTGCTCAAGCGGGAAGGCTCAGCCGGGCCCGTCCAGCTGGCCGGGAAGGTCTCCGCCTACCGGCAGGTGCGGACTAAGCCGGTTCCCCAAGGCAGCCCAAGCTATGGCAATCTTGTTTTTAGGAAAAAGAGCAGCGCCTAAGACCAGCTGCAACATCTCGTACCCGGGAGCCATTCGTGGATTCACACGACGTCCAGTCAGACCTCAAACACGTTCTTTACACCAGGGAACAGATTGCCGAGCGGATCAAGGAACTGGCGGCGGAGATTGACCGCGACTACGCCGGACGCGACATCCTGCTTGTCGGCGTGCTCAAGGGCGCCGTAATGGTCATGGCGGATCTGTCCCGCGCCCTGCACAGCCACGTCTCCATGGACTGGATGGCAGTGTCCTCCTATGGCTCCGGCACCCAGTCCTCCGGCGTCGTCCGGATCCTCAAGGACCTCGAAACCGACCTGCTGGGCAAGCACGTGCTGATCGTCGAAGACATCATTGACTCCGGCCTGACGCTGTCCTGGCTGCGCACCAACCTGCAGTCCCGCGGTCCGGCCAGCGTTGAAATCTGCACGCTGCTGCGCAAGCCCGACGCCGCCAAGGTCGAGATCGACGTGAAGTACGTCGGCTACGAGATCCCCAACGAATTCGTGGTGGGCTACGGCCTGGACTTCGCCGAGAAGTACCGCAACCTGGACTTCATCGGCACCCTGGCGCCGCACGTCTACGAATAAGCTTCGCAGGCAGGTTTAACAGCTGAACCCGCTGGCCCAAACCGGCGCACCGGATTCGGTGCCCGGGCCGGGCCGGCGGGTTTTTTCCACCCCGGCCGCATGAGGGGAATCACGGCCGGCGGATACGCCCTGAGGGAACTAATGGGTGCCTTAGACCGTGTGTTTCTTGGAGACGGTGTATAGCTAGACATTGCTAGCCAACGAATTTCGCGCACTATCGGCGTTGTTGATCAGGAGGGACGGGGCATCTGCCCTGACGACGAATGAAATCCAAGAACTTCTTCAAGGGACCGATCATTTGGATCGTGCTGGCTCTTGCCGCACTGCTGATCATCCTTCCCAACCTTGCCCCCTCCGGCGCTTCCCAGGTTGACACCAACGTTGGCCTGAAGCTGCTGGCTGACAACAAGGTGGAACAGGCAAAAATTTACGACGGCGAGCAGCGGGTCGATCTCACCCTGCGGGAACCGTATGAAGACAAGGGTGAAAACATCCAGTTCTTCTTCGGCAACGCACGCGGCGAGGACATCGTCGAGGCCGTGAACAACTCCGACGTCGACGGCTTCACCGACCAGCCTGTGCAGACGAACTGGTTCACCAGCTTCCTTGGCCTTTTCCTGCCCATCATCATCCTGGGTGTCATCTTCTGGTTCCTGCTCACCCGCATGCAGGGCGGCGGCTCCAAGGTCATGCAGTTCGGCAAGTCCAAGGCCAAGCTGACCAACAAGGACATGCCCCAGGTGACCTTCGCGGATGTTGCCGGCGCAGACGAAGCGGTGGAAGAACTCCACGAAATCAAGGAATTCCTGAAGGAACCGGCGAAGTTCCAGGCCGTGGGCGCCAAGATCCCCAAGGGTGTGCTGCTCTACGGTCCGCCCGGAACCGGTAAGACGCTGCTGGCCCGTGCCGTGGCGGGCGAAGCCGGTGTGCCGTTCTACTCGATCTCCGGTTCGGACTTCGTCGAAATGTTCGTTGGTGTGGGTGCCTCCCGCGTCCGCGACCTCTTCGAACAGGCCAAGAACAACGCTCCGGCCATCATCTTCGTTGACGAAATCGACGCCGTCGGCCGTCACCGCGGTGCCGGCGTAGGCGGCGGAAACGATGAACGCGAGCAGACCCTGAACCAGCTGCTGGTTGAAATGGACGGCTTTGACGGCAATACCAACGTCATTCTGATCGCAGCCACCAACCGCCCGGACGTCCTGGACCCCGCACTGCTGCGTCCCGGCCGCTTCGACCGGCAGATCGGCGTGGAGGCCCCGGACATGCAGGGCCGCCTGCACATCCTGCAGGTCCATGCAAAGGGCAAGCCGATGGCTCCCGGCATCGATCTGGAGACCGTGGCCCGCAAGACTCCCGGCTTCACCGGCGCGGACCTGGCGAATGTGCTCAACGAAGCCGCCCTGCTCACCGCCCGCTCGAACGCGCAGCTGATCGATGACCGCGCGCTGGATGAGGCCATTGACCGTGTAATCGCCGGCCCGCAGAAGCGCAGCCGCGTCATGAAGGAACTCGAGCGCAAGATCACCGCGTACCACGAGGGCGGGCACGCCCTGGTTGCCGCGGCCCTGCGCAACACCGACCCGGTGACCAAGGTGACCATCCTGCCCCGTGGCCGTGCCCTGGGGTACACCATGGTGCTGCCGCAGGATGACAAGTACTCGGTCACCCGCAACGAGCTGCTGGACCAGCTTGCCTACGCCATGGGCGGCCGCGTCGCCGAGGAGATTGTTTTCCACGACCCCTCCACCGGCGCCTCGAATGACATCGAGAAGGCCACCGCCACAGCCCGGAAGATGGTCACGCAGTACGGCATGAGCGAGCGGATTGGCTCCGTGAAGCTCGGCTCCGGCGGCGGGGAACCGTTCCTGGGCCGTGACATGGGCCAGGAACGCAACTACTCAGACCAGGTTGCCTACGTAGTGGACGAGGAAATCCGGCGGCTGCTGGACAACGCCCACGACGAGGCGTACCAGATCCTTACGGAGAACCGTGACGTGCTGGACCGCCTGGCCCTTGAACTGCTCGAGCGCGAGACGCTGAACCAGCAGGAGATCGCCGAGGTGTTCCGCGACGTGCGCAAGCGCGACGTCCGGGAAGTGTGGCTCTCCAAGCCCACCCGGCCGGTGCATGACATTCCTCCGGTGGTCTCCCCGCGGGAACGCCAGGAGGCCGCGGCCGCAGGTGAGCCGGATCCGGCGACCGTGGCACCGCAGGACCAGATTGCCGACGCCGATATCCCGCAGGACTTCGACGTCTCCGCCAACGGGCTCCCGGAGCCCGAGAACAGCGGCCGGGGCAGCCACACCGGCTCCTCGAACCACGAATAACCGCAGGCCGGACGGCCGGAACAGCAGGTTCCGGC
>NZ_JAXIOM010000092.1:0-10107 GCF_049311025.1 Arthrobacter sp. 3Tela_A | reverse complement strand
GGCGCGGGAGCGGCGAGGCCGCGGGGGGAGCTCCCTGCCGGTGTTTCTAAGCTGCGGGGCGCCGGAGCGCTAGCTGACCTGTCCGTCCTGGCCGGCGGCAGACTGGCCCTGTTCCTGGGCGGCGATTTGCTCGTGGACAGCCTTCATATCCAGTCCCTTGACGGCTTCGACCAGTTCGCTGAACTGGTTGGCGTTGAGCGCGCCGGGCTGGGAGAACACCAGCACCTTTTCGCGGAATGCCATGAGCGTGGGGATGGAAGTGATACCGGCAGCGGCAGCAAGGCCCTGCTCTGCCTCAGTGTCCACCTTCGCGAACGTGATGTCCTCGTGCTGTTGCGAGACGGCGTCGTAAACCGGTGCGAACTGCTTGCACGGGCCGCACCAGTCCGCCCAGAAGTCAACGAACACAATGTCGTTTTCCTCAATGGTTTCGGGGAACGTTGCCTCGGTGATGTCAATAGTTGCCATACAGGCCACGCTATAGCCCTCAGGGTGCGATGTCTGCAATTGTTCGCTCTGCGGTGAAGCGGGGATCAGCTCACTGTGGAGAAACCCATGGAGGTCACTTTTGCGATGACGGGCAGGGCCTCGCGGAGTTTTTCACGCTCACCTGTGCCCAGCTGGCCCAGCAGATCGGAGAGCAGGGACTCCCGCCGCTCGGTTTCAACGGCCAGCTTGCGGCGCCCGTCGGGTGTCAGGCTTACCCGGACCCCGCGTGAATCCTCCGGGTCCGGACTCCGGCGGACCAGGCCTGCGTGCTCCAGCCGGATGATCTGTTCGGTGGCACTGGGAACCTTAACACCGAGGTTCCGGGCTATGTCTGAGACCCGCATGCCGTCACCGGCCACCATCCGCAGGGTTCCCAGCTGATTGGAGGTGATGCCGAACTCTGTGTCCATGTGGCGCACGAGGAAGACGGCTTCGCGCAGCGCTTCCCGGAACTGTTCGGCAAGGCGGTCCAGAGCCAGGTCCTCTTTCATGCTTAGAAACACTAGACGGCCTAGCCATTTACTTCTTGGGGGCGTGCCCATAACGGGCAGTTTTGTGCCGAGATTTTAGCGCCGGCCCTGCTCGGGGCCGCAGGCGGCGGGATCGGCGGGCGGGGCAACAAAAAAGCATCCCCGGTCCTAAGACCGGGGATGCTCTCTTCGGTGGCAGATGAGGGATTCGAACCCCCGTAGGCATTGCCAGCTGATTTACAGTCAGCCCCCTTTGGCCGCTCGGGTAATCTGCCGAAGGCCTTCTTGCGAAGACTTTGTCCGCGGTAACCGCGGGCAAGACAACTTTACAGAACATTCGTCCAAGAATCGAATCGGCGCTTTGGACTAGAGTCCGCGGGCAATCCGGGAGCTGATCTGGGCGTAGAAATGCTCCGCCTGCGACGCCGTCACGCTGCCCCAGGCGACAGCATTCGCAAGGTCCCTGCGGACGCCTTCCAGCCGTTCGGCTCCGTCCGGTGCCACGGAAGCTGAAGCAGCAGGGCTGGCCAGCGGCAGCTGGGCGGAGGTTTCCTCCATGTCTTCGGAGGGGACCAGCCACGCAGCTTCCTGCGGTTCCCTGGCCTGCGCCGATGCCGCGCCCACACCCGTCACCGACACGGCAGCGATCATGGAGGATGCTGCCACCCGCCGCAGCCGGATTCCGGCAGACAAACGCGGCGATGCCTCAGACACCAGCGCCGCTGCCCCTGGCGGAACGGGCGTTCCCGGCGGCACGGGGCTCTGTCCTTCCGGTTCTTCGGTCCCAGCCTTCGCGCCGGCGCGGGGAGGTTCCTTCGGATCAGGGCGGTGCGTACTCATGCCTCCAACCCTTTCCCAGCCAGATGGGAGGACTGTCTGCTGCGGCTGACTGCTTCCTGTGAACGCCCTCGGCTGCCCGCAGGTGCCACCCACCTATTAGGCTGGTGGGCAGGAGATTCCAACTACCAATGCAGATCCGAAGGAGCGCACTATGGCCAGCGAGTCATCATTCGACGTCGTCAGCAAGATCGACAAACAGGAAGTCGCCAACGCCCTGAACCAGGCCCAGAAGGAAATCGCACAGCGCTACGACTTCAAGGGTGTCGGTGCGGAGGTCGATTTCAGCGGCGAAAAGATCCTGATGAAGGCCAATTCGGAGGAACGCGTCAAGGCCGTCCTGGACGTCTTCCAGTCCAAGCTGGTCAAGCGCGGCATCTCGCTGAAGTCCCTCGATGACGGCGAGCCCTACGCCTCGGGCAAGGAATACCGGATCGAGGCCTCCATGAAGGAAGGCATCGCCCAGGACCAGGCCAAGAAGATCAACAAGATGATCCGCGATGAAGGCCCCAAGGGCGTGAAGTCCCAGATCCAGGGCGATGAGCTTCGTGTCAGCTCCAAGTCCCGCGACGACCTGCAGGCCACCATGGCAATGCTCAAGAGCGCAGACCTGGACGTTGACCTGCAGTTCATCAACTTCCGCTAGGCTTTCAGCCCGGCTGCACGGACAACTAACGACGGGGGGGGGGGCGCGGCCCCGCGGCGCGGCGCCCCCCCCCCCCTGGCCGCGCCCGCCGTCGTTGTTTGCCTGCGTTTCTTTTAGGGAGCCAACTCGACGTCCTCCGCAGCAGGTCCGTCAGTATCCGGATCCTCCAGGGCCGATCCGCCAACGGCTTCTCCCTGCCAGGTGAGCAGCTCCCAGGCATGGCCGTGGGCTTCGGGACGCGGCCTTGATTCAAGCACCACGATTCCCGTATTGCTCAGCGTGTTGTGGACGATGAAGTCCGGCCCCACGTTGCGGGCACGGGAGGTGGCCCAGGCCCGGATGATCGCGCCGTGGCTGAAGATCACCGGCGTCTGCTGCCCCGTGCGCTGCAGTTCGGAGACCACCTCATCGAAGCGGCCCAGAGTTTCCGCGCCGTCCGGCCCGCCGGGCATCGTCACGGAGAGATCGCCCTGGACCCAGGCGTAGACGGTGCGCAGGTAGGCCTGGATGGATTCGCTGTCCCCGCGCATCTCCAGGTTGCCGGCGGAGATTTCGCGCAGCCCGTCCCGGACCTCGATCGGCTGGGCCAGCGCATCGGCCAGCGGCGTGGCGGTGAGCTGCGTGCGCACCAGGTTTGAGGCGTAGACGCCGCTGATCTGCTCATGCCCGAGCGCCTGAGGCAGGGCCGCTGCCTGGGCCAGGCCCAGTTCGGTCAGCCCGGGTCCGGGGGCTCCGGTGTCCAGCAGCCGTTCAATGTTCGACGGCGTCTGGCCGTGGCGGACGAGGATCAGCCGCATGTGTGCTCGCTTTCTGTGTCGATGCCGCTGCGCTTAGGAACCGAGCGGGCGTCCCGCCATGTTTTCGAGGCGGCGGATCCGGTCAGCCATCGGCGGGTGGGTGGCCAGCAGGCCGCGCACGCCGTTGCGGAACGGATTGGCAATCATCAGGTGGGAGGTGTTGACCAGCTTCTGGTCCGTGTTGGGCAGCGGGGCCTGCTGCGTTCCGGTTTCCAGCTTCCGCAGCGCCGATGCCAGTGCCAGCGGATCGTCGGTCAGGGTCGCGCCGTCCTCGTCGGCGTCGTACTCCCGGGTGCGGCCAATGGCCATCTGGATCAGCGAGGCTGCCAGCGGCGCGAGGATTGCCATGGCGATCATGGCCAGCGGATTCTGGTTGCGGCGGTCGCCACCGCCGAAGAAGAGCAGGAACTGCCCCAGCGAGGTGATGACACCGGCAATCGCGGCCGCCACCGAGGAGGTCAGGATGTCCCGGTTGTAGACATGCATCAGCTCGTGGCCCAGCACCCCGCGCAGCTCGCGTTCGTTGAGGAGCGCCAGGATGCCCTGGGTGCAGCACACTGCGGCGTTCTGCGGGTTCCGGCCCGTGGCGAACGCATTCGGAGCCATGGTGGGCGAAACGTAAAGCCGGGGCATCGGCTGGTTGGCCTTGGCCGAGAGTTCACGGACAATCCGGTACATTTCCGGGGCCTGCGCCTCCGTCACCGGTACTGCATGCATCGCACGGATGGCCAGCTTGTCGCTGTTCCAGTAGCTGTAGGCGGTGGTGGCGAGCCCGATGAAGAGGAAAATCCAGATGAACGAGGAACTGCCCGTGCCGCTGGAAAGCAGGCCGCCGATACCCAGCAGCACAGCGAAGAGCACCCCAAAGAGGAGGGCAGTCTTCAAACCGTTGAAATGTCGGTGCACGTGTACACGATCCTTCCTGGGCGGAAGGCCCCGCCCTCGCATCAGGAGCGCAGGTCCAAAACCTTCCGCGGTACTTTTCCTAAGCGTTAACGTATCCGGGCGGCGCACTGTTCCGCAGCGCTGCGCGGCTTGTTCCGCTTAGGGCTCCGGATGCCGGGCGTCGTACCGGGCGAAGCCGGGCTGCATCCGGGCCAGGACCAGCACGGCGAGCGCGCAGGCCAGACCTCCGGCCACCGCGGCCCAGCCTTCCCCCAGGAAGGACGCATCAATACCGGCCACCAGGTCGCCCAGACGGGGGCCGCCGGCAACCACGACGACAAAGACACCCTGCAGCCTGCCGCGCATCGCGTCCGGTGTGGCGGCCTGCAGGATCGTGGAGCGGAAGACCCCGCTGATCGAATCCGCGATTCCCGCAGCTCCCATGGCCAGCGCCGCCGGCAGGAGCCACGGGGAGACGCCGCCGCCGTCGTGCTCTCCTGCCAGTACCACCACTACCCCGAACGCGGAGACGGAAAGCCCCCAGGCCACCACCGACCACATAACAGCCAGGCCCTGGCGGCGCACCAGGCCCAGCGGGCCGGAGAACAGGCCGGCCAGGAAGGATCCCGCGGCGGTGGCAGCGAGCAGGATCCCGACCGTTTCCGCTCCGCCGCCGAGCATCAGGGCGCCGATGGCGGGCAGCAGCGCCCGGGGCTGTGCCAGCACCATCGCTGCGAGGTCCACAATGAACGTCATGCGGATGTTGGGGCGTGTGCCCAGGAAGGTGAATCCTTCCAGAACCGATTTCAGGCCGGCTTTCTGCACCTGCCCCACGGGCGGCATCGGATCCAGCCGGTAGAGCGCCCACATGGCGGCGGTGAAGGTGACGACGTCGATGGTGTAGGTCCAGCCGTAGCCGACCTGCCCCACAAGGACGCCGGCCAGCAGCGGCCCGGCAGCCATGGCGATGCCGAACGTGATCATGCTCAGGGCGTTGGCGGCGGGCAGCAGTTCAGGGCGGACCAGCCGCGGAATGATGGCGCTGCGAGCCGGATGGTTCAGCCCTCCGGCCCCTGCGTTCACGGCCACCAGGGCGAAGAGCAGCCACACACTTTCCAGTCCCAGCCAGGCCTGCACCGCAATGCCGATGGTGGTCAGCCACAGGACGACGGCAGAGAACAGCGCCACCTTGCGCCGGTCATAAACGTCCACCACCGAACCGCCGTACAGGCCGGCCAGGACCAGCGGCACCAGCCCCACCACACCCAGCATGCCCACGTAGAGGCTGGATTGCGTCAGCTCGTAGACCTCCAGGCTTACGGCAACAAGTGTCAGCTGCGTGCCGACCGCTGAGAGCGCGGTTCCGGTCCAGAGCCGGCGGAAATCCCGGCTTTCACGCAGCGGGGTGAGGTCAGCTAGCAGTCTGGGCACCAGAGCAGTCTAGGCGAGCACATGCGTGCTCTTTCGCCGGTTGACGCTCTGCGTCACCGCCGGCCGCCCCGTATGCACCAAAGCATGCTTAGGATGTTCCTTTGAGCCCCCGACCAAGCGGACGCTGTCCCTGCCCAAGGAGGATCCATGCTGACCCGCAATGTTGCCGACGGCATCCACCTGATTGAACACGCCTACACGAACGTGTACCTGGTGGAGGACGGCGGAGAAGTGATGATCGTGGACACCGGACTGCCGGCGGCCCAGCATGAAATCTCCTCGGCCGTGCGGTCCCTTGGCTACGGGCCGGGATCTGTCAGCGCGATCGTCCTGACACACGGACATTTTGACCACGTTGGCACTGCGGCAAAGCTGCGCACCGAGTTCCGGGCGCCAGTCCTGGCGCATCCGGCGGACCACTACATCGCGGCACACCCCTACCGGTACGGCCACGAACGGCCCCGGTTCCAGTACCCGCTGCGCTTCCCCGGCTCGCTCCGGCAGCTCGGTGCCATGACGATGGCCGGCGCCCTGCTGGTCCGCGGCGTGGCGGACGTCCATGACCTGGATGCGGACGCCGCAGCAACCCTGCCCGGGGCGCCGGTGGTCATCCCGACGCCGGGCCACACCGCCGGGCATACGGCGCTGCATTTCCCGGACCGCGGTGCACTGATCGCGGGGGACGCCCTGGTGACGCTGAACCCGTACACGGGCGGCCGCGGCCCGCAGATTGTGTCCGGGGCTGCAACGGCAGACAGCGCGGCCGCGCTGGCCTCGCTGGAGGCGCTCGCGGAGACGGGGGCCCGCGTGGTGCTGACCGGGCACGGCGACCCGTGGACCTCCGGCGCCCAGTCGGCCGTCGAGCGGGCGCTCGCCAAGGGTCCAAGCTGAGCGGGCGCTCGCCCGCTACGGTTCCGGGTCGGCGAGCTCCCGCACTACCAGGCGGTGCAGCTCCGGGTCGCCCAGCGGGCGGAAGTGTCCCATCGACTCGAGCTGGATGTTCCGGGCGCCGTCGAGCCTGCTGCCGCCGGGAATGTGGGGGTCGAAGGCGGCATAGACCGACGTGATCCGCGCATTGGCTTCCAGGCTTGCCTGCAGGCTGCGGAGCAGGGCATTGCGCGGGGAAAACGCGCGGATGGAGGGGATCAGGAAGTACCGGGCATACGGCGAACCGGAGAAGGGCGTGTTGACGGCGACCATCCGCCGGATGCGCTTCCCTTCGGCCCCCAGCAGGACCCGCTTGCCGATCAGGCCGCCCTTGCTGTGCGCCACGATCACCGCGTCTTCAAGTCCGGCCGAAGCCAGGTAGTGCTCCACCCGCCGTGCCATCTCATCGATCCTGCCGCGGTTATAGCCCAGTGTCTTTACGGTATGGACCGGGTGCCCCTGCGCGGCCAGCGCTGCCGCCAGCGGACGGAGCAGCTGCCAGTCCTCGTAGACGCCGGGGATCAGCACCACCGGCTCCCGGCGCGGGATCCCGTGTGCAGGCTCCCGGTAGGCGGCAGGATCTTCCCGGCGCAGGAACCCCTGAACCTGCCAGCGGGCCACATACGCGTAGTCCGCCGTCCAGGCAGCAGCAAGGCGCAGCCGGTGCCGGACGCGCTGCCCGACGCCGGGACGCCGCCTGCCCGTGCCGGTCACCGCGCAGCCTTCAGTAGTTTGCGCACCCACTCAGCCGTCTGCGTCGGATGGGTCCACATCAAGACGTGCGGCGCAGCAGGTACCTCGCCCAGGGCAACGCCCTCCCGCGCCTGCTGCAGCCGCAGCAGCCAGGACCGCCGCACAATGGGGTCCCGGCTGCCTCTGATTACGGCCACGGGGCACTGCACATGGGCCAGCCGTTCTTCCATCCGGTGGTCCATCATCCGGCGCAGGGTCCGGAGGTACCAGCGCGGACCGGCGCGGAGATAGTCAGTGAAGACAATCCGGTTCACGGCCATCTCTTCGTGCACGGTGTCCTGTGCCAGCCGAAACGCCTGGGCCGCAATACTGCGTTCCGCCCGGTTCACCGTCGGGGCCAGCAGCAGCAGCGATGCCACCAGGGAAGGGTCCGCCAGCGCAGCCTCGACCACCACCTGGCATCCCATCGAGTGGCCTGCCAGCAGGGCATCCTCGATCCCGGCCTGGCGCAGCGCGGCGGCGACGGCGGCACCGTAGCCGGCCATCGTCAGCGGCTCCCGCGGCCGGTCCAGCCCCGCATGGCCGGGCAGTTCAATGCAGTAGACACTGTGGTCGCGGGAGAGTTCGCGGGCAAGCGGTTCGAAGTACCGGGAGGAAGCCCCGATGCCGTGGACGAGGACAACGGCGGGTCCGGAGGCCCCGAAAGTGCGCAGCCGCAGTTCGGATTCGCCTACGCGCAGGCGTTCGCCCTGCGGCCGGGCAGCTGTTGCGGACACGTTTTGCCTCCTGATTCGCGGCAGCACCCGCGGCCGCACCACCACCCTAAGCCGGAGCAGTAAGGACGACCTTATTATGAATAAATCAAAATAAGCGCTACTCTGGATCCATGACTTCCACAGCAGCCTCCGCGGCAACCACTGACAAGTGGTCAGCGCAGCTGCGTGCACACGGACGCCGGGTCACCAAGCAGCGCCTGGCCGTGCTGGACGCCGTCGACCATTCACCGCACGCAGGTGCGGATGAGGTCGCAGCTATTGTGCGGACAACCCTTCCGGACATCAGCCTCCAGTCCGTCTACGTTGTCCTCACCGACCTCACTGAAACAGGCATGCTGCGCCGGATCGAACCGCCGCACTCCCCCGCACGCTACGAGACCCGGGTGGATGACAACCACCATCACGCGATGTGCACCGGCTGCGGTCGCATCGAGGACGTCGACTGCGCCGTCGGGCACGCGCCGTGCCTGACCCCCAGCGATACCCACGGCATGACGATCCAGATTGCCGATGTGCTGTACCAGGGCCTGTGCGCCGACTGCGCAGCCAAGCCGGCAGCAGCCGGCAAGACTTCCTGACCCCTCGGCTTTAACACTCCACCCAAAGAAGAAAGAGAGAGAATGTCGAACTTCACCACCACCCAGACCGGCACTCCGGTTGCCAGCGACGCACACTCGCTGTCCCACGGAGCTGACGGCGCGGTTGTACTCCACGACCGTTACCTGGTTGAGAAGCTGGCCCAGTTCAACCGGGAGCGCATCCCGGAGCGCATCGTGCACGCCAAGGGCGGCGGCGCGTTCGGCGAATTCACCGTCACTGAAGACGTGTCCATGTACACCCGTGCTGCTGTTTTCCAGCCCGGCACCACCACCGAAACCATTCAGCGGTTCTCCTCTGTTGCCGGTGAAATGGGCTCCCCCGACACCTGGCGCGACGTCCGCGGTTTCGCGCTGCGTTTCTACAGCTCCGAGGGCAACTACGACATCGTCGGCAACAACACCCCGGTGTTCTTCATCCGCGACGGCATCAAGTTCCCGGACTTCATCCACTCGCAGAAGCGCCTTCCGGGTTCCGGCCTGCGCGACGCCGACATGCAGTGGGACTTCTGGACCCAGTCTCCCGAGTCCGCACACCAGGTCACGTACCTGATGGGCGACCGCGGCATCCCGCGCTCCTGGCGTGAAATGCCCGGCTTCGGCTCGCACACCTACCAGTGGATCAACGCTGCCGGTGAGCGTTTCTGGGTGAAGTACCACTTCACCTCGAACCAGGGCAACCACGAGATCACCGGTGCAGAAGCAGAGCGCATCGCCGGCGCCGACGCTGACTACTACCGCCGCGACCTGTACGAGAACATTGCCGCCGGCAACTTCCCGTCCTGGGACCTGCACGTTCAGGTCATGCCGTACGACGACGCCAAGAACTACCGGTTCAACCCGTTCGACCTGACCAAGGTCTGGCCGCACGCTGACTACCCGCTGATCAAGGTGGGTACCCACACCCTGAACCGCAACCCGGAGAACTTCTTCGCCCAGATCGAGCAGGTGGCACTCTCCCCCGCCAACCTGGTCCCGGGCATTGCAGCCTCCCCGGACAAGATGCTGATGGCCCGCATCTTCTCCTACCCGGATGCCCAGCGCTACCGCGTTGGCACCAACTACAACCAGCTGCCGGTCAACGCACCGAAGGCCCCGGTTAACAACTACTCCCAGGACGGCTACGGCCGCTTCTCCTTCAACTCCCCGGAGACCCCGGTCTACGCCCCGAACACCCTGGGCGGCCCCGTGGCCGACCCGGCACTCGCCGGCGAAGGCACGTGGGAGAACGACGGCGCCCTGGTGCGTTCCGCCGCGACCCTGCACTCCGAGGACAGCGATTTCGGCCAGGCCGGCACGCTGTACCGCGAGGTGTTCGACGACGCCGCCAAGGCCCGTTTCCTGGAAACCATCACCGGTGCAGTCTCCGGTGTGCAGCGCCCGCACATCCGCGAAGCTGCCATCCAGTACTGGACCAACGTTGACGCCGACCTCGGCGCCAAGCTCCGCGCCAACCTCGCCACCGGCGAGACCACGGCCAACGAGCAGGCTGAATTCGTAGGCGTCGCTGACTAATCAGCGTCCCTTCGGATAACGAAAGCGGCCGGCCCCCGAAGGGAC
>NZ_JAXIOM010000091.1:0-10120 GCF_049311025.1 Arthrobacter sp. 3Tela_A | reverse complement strand
CTACTGGCTGGACCGCCCCGAACGCCCCGCTCCCCTGCCTCCGCTGGGATCCCGGATCACCGCCGCCCGGGGTGTGGTCGGCGGCGGGTACACCGGCCTGTGGACTGCGCTGCTGGCCAAGGAACGCAACCCGTCAACCTCCGTGGTGCTGCTGGAGGGGAACGAGGTGGGCTGGGCGGCGTCGGGCCGCAACGGCGGCTTCGTCTCCGCGAGCCTGACCCACGGCTACAGCAACGGGGTCAAGCACCTGCCCAAGGAGGTGGACCTGCTCAAGGAGATGGGCGACGAGAACCTGGCCGAGTTCGCCGAAACCATCCAGCGCTACGGGATCGACTGCGGCTTTGAGTGGAACGGAACCCTGGCCCTGGCCACCGAACCGCACCAGGTCCAGTGGCTGCGCGAGGAAGCCGGGCACGAGGGCGTCGAGTTCTTTGACCGTGACAAGGTCCAGGCCGAGGTGAAGTCCCCGCTGTACCTGGCCGGAGCGTGGAACAAGAAGGGCAGTGCCCTGGTGGATCCGGCGCAGCTGGCCTGGGGCCTGAAGCGTGTCTGCCTGGAGCTGGGTGTGCAGATTTTCGAGCACTCCCCGGTGCGGTCGCTGGCCAGGTCGGGAAACGGCGTCGAGGTGGAGACCGACGGCGGCACCGTCTCCGCAGCGAAGGTGGCGCTGGCGACCAACGTGTTCCCGTCGCTGCTGCGCCGGGCCCGCCTGCACACCGTGCCGGTGTACGACTACGCGCTGATGACCGAGCCGCTGACCGAGGCCCAGCTCGAATCGATCGGCTGGTCGCGGCGCCAGGGCCTGGACGACGTCGCGAACCGGTTCCACTACTACCGCCTCACCGAGGACAACCGGATCCTCTTTGGCGGCTATGACGCGCCGTACCACTACGGCCGCAGCATAAAACCGGAGTACGACCAGAGCGAGGAATCCTTCCGCCGCCTGGCTGCGCATTTCCTGGCAACCTTCCCGCAGCTTGAGGGCATTTCGTTTACGCATAAGTGGGGAGGGGCGATCGATACCTGTAGCCGGTTCTTCTCCTTCTTTATGAAGGCCTACGGCGGACGGGTGGCCTATGCTGCCGGGTTCACCGGGCTGGGTGTGGGTGCCAGCCGGTTTGGTGCCAACGTGCTGCTGGACCTGCTTTCCGGTTCCAAGACCCGGCGCACGTCGCTCGAACTGGTCCGCAAGCTGCCGCTTCCGTTCCCGCCGGAGCCGGTTGCGTGGCTGGGCGTGAAGATCACCACCGCTGCCATGGTCCGGTCGGACCGCCGGCAGGGCAAGCGTGGTCCGTGGCTCAAGCTGATGGACGCCGTTGGTATGGGGTTCGACTCCTAGCGGGCTTTGCCGGCGTTCCCTTGGGGCCCCCTATACCGGGGGCCCTTTGGGCTGCCGGTGCTTCAAGCTGCGTGCCTCCTTCGGCCTTATTCCCCCTCCCGAAGGAGGCACGCTTTCTCCTCTGTGCGTGGTGGAGGCTGCGGGATCGGAGGGCTGCCGGCTGCGGTGGACTGAGGGCTTCGATCTGCGGGCGGCCGCGGTATCTCCTGATCTGCAGGGGCCCGGGCGCGAACGTTCCTGGGCTCCGCCGTCCAACCTTCGGGGAGATAACGCTGCTTTGGGCACCTTCCGCATATCTCTCGGGCAGTTGACGTCGTTTTGAAGCTCTCAAAGCGACGTTAACTGCACGAGGGGTTGAGGGAACACTTCCTAAAGGACGTTATCTGCCCGAAGGTTGTGGGGATGCCGCGCGACGGGCGCGTCCCGAAGGTGTCCACACACACCCCACCGACTCCGCGCTGGCCAGTGCGACGTCAGTGTTCTGCGGCTCGCCGTCGAGCACCTCGGCCAGATCGCTGCGCTGGCGGTTTCGCCCGCCGTTCGGATAGCACCTTCCCCGGGTCAGGCACGTGCCAGCACCAGCCACGCGCGGGCTGGCGCATACGGCAGCTCGCGGATCTCCACCCCACCGAATCCAGCCTCGGCAAGGCTGGACTCCAGTGCGTCCGGACCACGGAACCGCAGAGTGCTGGTGGATTCCACCCGTTCCCCGTCGGATCGGAAAATGGTGGGCGACTCGAAGCTCACCAGCTCGCCGTCGACGCCGGTGACTTCGACCCAGTCCTCGACCAGTCCTTCGGCCCCGGCGTCGACCACCTGATAGGAACGTTCCTTCGTCCACCTTTCCCAGGCCCGGTCGGCCGGGTTCCGGGTTTCAAAAGCAAGCATGCCTCCCGGCCGGAGGCAGGTGTGAATGGAACGGAGCGTGCGAATCCAGTCGGCGTCGGACAGGAAAACCTGCGCGACGTTCGCCGTCATGGTGGCGAGGTCAAACCGCTGGTGGTTCGCCGGGTCAGCCGCGGCGTCCGGTGCGGTTCCAACCATCCACCGCACGGCACCGGCTCCCGGCTTGGCGCGGGCAACGTCAACGGAAGCCGACGCCGGATCCACGCCCAGCACTTCCACGCCCCGCGCTGCGAGAAGGCACGCGAGCGTACCGGTTCCACAGCCGACGTCGAGCACAGCCTCGGCCGCCGCCGCCAGGCCAAGATACGTGTCGAGGTCGCTGCGGCCGCCACCGAGGGCGTCGTACACGCGGGCAAGCCTGGGATGGGAGAAGATCGCGTCCGGCATCCCCCGACCCTACAATCCGCTGGACACTATTCCTTGAAGATCGCGTCCAGCACCTGGTGCGCCCACTGCAGCATCTCGGCGTCCTGCAGGTCGCGGCCGCCGATCTTCGCGGTCTTCGGCTTGGGAATCAGGATCGAGTTCAGCGCCGGCTTCACCTGCGACCCCGGGTACATCCGCTGCAGCCGCATGGTCCGCGATTCAGGCAGGTCGCCGGGCGAGAACCGGATGAAGTTGCCCTGCAGCGCGACGTCGGTCAGCCCCGCGGCGCGGGCATCGACCCGGAACCGGGCGACGTCGATCAGGTTCTTCACTTCCTGCGGCGGTTCGCCGTAGCGGTCCACCAGCTCGGCAAGGACCTCGTCGATCGCCTCGTTCGTCAGCGCCGAAGCCAGCTTGCGGTAGGCCTCCAGGCGCAGCCGCTCTCCCGGCACGTAATCGTGCGGCAGGTGCGCGTTGACCGGCAGCTCGATCTTCATCTCGGCGGCCTTCTCCTCGGCCTCGCCGCGGAAGTCCGCAACCGCTTCGCCGACGAGCCGGATGTACAGGTCAAAGCCGACGCCGGCAATATGCCCGGACTGCTCCCCGCCCAGCAGGTTACCGGCACCGCGGATTTCGAGGTCCTTCATGGCCAGCTGCATGCCGGCGCCGAGTTCGTTGTGTGCGGCGACGGCCTTCAGCCGCTCCAGCGCTACCTCACCCAGCGGCTTCTCCGACGGGTACAGGAAATAGGCATAGGCGCGTTCCCGGCCGCGGCCAACACGCCCGCGCAGCTGGTGCAGCTGGGAGAGGCCAAAGTGGTCCGCCCGGTCCACGATCAGGGTGTTCGCGTTGGAGATGTCCAGGCCGGTTTCGATGATGGTGGTGCACACCAGCACGTCGAACCGCTTTTCCCAGAAGTCCACGATGATCTGTTCGAGCTTCGCTTCGCTCATCTGGCCGTGCGCGACGGCGATGCGCGCCTCCGGGACCAGCTCCTGCAGGTGCGCGGCGGTCCGGTCGATCGAGGACACCCGGTTGTGCACAAAGAAGACCTGGCCTTCGCGCATCAGCTCGCGGCGGATCGCGGCCGAGGCCTGCTTGTCCGTGTACGGGCCCACGTAGGTCAGCACCGGATGCCGCTCTTCCGGCGGGGTGGCCAGCGTGGAGGTTTCCCGGATGCCGGTCAGTGACATTTCAAGGGTTCGCGGAATCGGGGTGGCACTCATGGCCAGCACGTCCACGTTGGTGCGCAGCTTCTTCAGCGCTTCCTTGTGCTCGACGCCGAAGCGCTGCTCCTCATCCACGATCACCAGGCCAAGGTCCTTGAACTGCACCTCCTGCGAGAGCAGCCGGTGCGTGCCGATGATGACGTCCACGGACCCGTTCAGCACACCCTCGATCACTTCCTTGGCCTGCTTGGCGGTCTGGAAGCGGGAAAGCGTGGCGACGCGGACCGGGAAACCGGAGAACCGTTCGGAGAAGGTTTCCATGTGCTGCTGGGCGAGCAGCGTCGTCGGCACCAGCACCGCGACCTGCTTGCCGTCCTGCACGGCCTTGAACGCAGCGCGCACGGCGATCTCGGTCTTGCCGTAGCCAACGTCGCCGGAGACCAGCCGGTCCATGGGAATCTCGCGTTCCATGTCTGCCTTGACCTCATTAATGGTGGTCAGCTGGTCCGGGGTTTCAACATACGGGAAGGCTTCCTCCAGCTCACGCTGCCACGGGGTGTCCTGCCCGAAGGCGTGGCCCTTGGACGCCATCCGCGCCGAGTAGAGCCGGATCAGTTCCCCGGCGATTTCCTTGACCGCCTTGCGGGCCTTGGACTTGGTCTTGGCCCAGTCGGAGCCGCCCATCTTGGACAGCACCGGGGTTTCCCCGCCCACGTAGCGGGTGATCTGGTCCAGCTGGTCCGTGGGGACGAACAGCCGGTCCCCCGGCGCCCCGCGCTTGGACGGCGCGTACTCCAGCACCAGGTATTCGCGGACGGTCTTGTTCACCCCGGCACCGGTGGCCCGCTGCAGCAGCTCCACGAACCGGCCCACACCGTGCTGTTCGTGCACCACAAAGTCGCCTTCCTGCAGCTGCAGGGGGTCGACGGCGTTGCGCCGGCGGGAGGGCATCTTGCGCATGTCCCGGGTGGAGTAGGTGCTGGCGCGGCCCAGCAGGTCCGCCTCGGTCAGCAGGCCCATCTTCAGGTTGTCGAAGACGAAGCCTCGCCCGGCGCTGGCGGTAGTGATCTCGATGATGCCCGGCTGCGGTTCGGTGTCCAGGGACTCCACGCGGGCGGCGGGAATGTCATTGTCGTGGAACAGTTCGGCCAGCCGGGAGGCCGGGCCGGGACCTTCGGTGACGACGACGAGGCGCCACTGGTCCTTGATGCGGGAGCCGATGAAGTCCATCATCTCCGCGACGTCGCCCTTGTAGCCGCGCGGTTCGCGGGCGTTGATCGTCAGGGTGTCGATGTCCAGGACGGTCTCGTCGTCCGGGTTGAAGGACGTGATCGCCCACCAGGCGACGTCGTTGGCCAGGGCCGCGGAGCGGGTGTCCGTCAGGGAACGGAAGCTCGCAGCTTCCAGGTCCGCGCTGAGGCCGGCGGAAAGATCAACCGGCGCCGCACCGCCGTCGGACGCTGTGGCCCACGCGGCGGCGAGGAACTCCTCATTGGTGGATTCAAGGTCGTGGGCGCGGGCGCGGACCTTCTCCGGTTCGATGACAACGGAGATCGAGCCCGGCGGGAGCTGGGCCATCAGCGGAACCATCTCCTCCACCAGCACCGGTGCCAGGGATTCCATGCCTTCGACGGCGATGCCGCCGGCGATCTTCTCGAGCATGTCCGCTGCGGCGGGCATCTGGCTCTGCAGTTTCGCGGCCCGGCTCATCACGTCCGGGGTGATCAGCAGTTCGCGGCACGGCGGGGCGTAGAGCTCCTTGGGGTGGATCACGTGCTCGCCGGTGAGGGTGCGCTGGTCGGCGACGGCGAACCAGCGCATCGAGTCCACCTCGTCGCCGAAGAAGTCGATGCGGATGGGGTGGTCGTCGGTGGGCGGGAAGACATCCAGGATGCCGCCGCGCACGGCGAACTCGCCGCGGTGGGAGACCATGTCCACCCGGGCGTAGGCGGCGTCGGCGAGCGCCTTGACGACGGCGTCGAACGGGCGTTCATCACCCACCGCCAGGGAGACCGGCTGCAGGTCTCCCAGGCCTTTGACCAGGGGCTGCACGACGGCGCGGACCGGTGCGACGACGACCTGCACGGGATCGTTCTCCGGGTGGGCGAGCCGGCGCAGGACGGAGAGCCGGCGGCCGACGGTGTCCGAGCGCGGTGAGAGCCGTTCATGCGGCAGGGTTTCCCAGGACGGGAACTCCTCGATCCCGGCCAGCGGAAGGTAGGAGCGCAGCGCTGCCGCGAGGTCCTCGGCTTCCCGCCCCGTGGCAGTGACGGCGAGGACCACAGGAGGTGCGCCGTTGGCCCCGGTGCCCGCGCCGCCGTCGTGCGCTTCTGCGAGCCCGTCCACCATTTCCGCCAGCAGCGCGGCCCGCATTCCCTGCGGTGCACCGATCTCCAGGTCCTGGCTGCGCTGGGCCGGACCCCGCGCGGCGTGTGCCTTCAGGCGGGAGTAGGACTTGTCCTCGGTGAGGGCGGCGCGCAGACCGTTCAGGCTCATTGCGGGGGTATCTCCTTCAGGGCAGGCAACGCAAGAACCCGAAGCTGGCAATCAACCCCGGGTAGGTAATTCCAGCCTACCCGCTGCCCGGTTCCCCGCACCGGGGTTACTGCTCAGGGCGAACCGGGGTGTGCCGCGGGTTGGATCCGGGCAAAAGGAAGGCCGCCCGCAGGTTTCTGCGGACGGCCTTCCCTAGTGGGTGCGAGAGATGCTCTTAGCGCAGGGCCTCGTGGCCCCGGTACTGCGGTCCCTGGGTTGCGGGAGCCGAAGGCAGTGCCCGTGCCGAGGACACTCCGTCACCGCCGCGGATGTCCGCATCCGTCTGGGCGAACGTCAGCGTGGTGTGTGCAACCGCGTCCGACATTTCGGAAAGCGCCTGCTTGCTGATGTTGCCCAGGTCGTCGCACTCTGCGTGATAGCAGGGGTCGTAAGGCTCGCCGGCGGTTCCGCCGAAGAGCGCTGCTTCCTCTGCCGTCTTTACGCCTTCTGCACCGGTGAAGAGGCCGCCGGCGGGGATTCCACGGTCAATGAAGGCGAAGTAATCCGACCGGCCGTCGAACTCCGTAGGAGCAGTGGGCAGTTCCTGCGTGGCGAAGTAGTCCTCGAAGACCCCTTCAATCACATCCGAACCGACGGGAGGCGGCGGAGATCCAGCCGGAGTCGGGAACGTACTCGCGTCTCCGTCATAGACAAACCGGACGAAGTTCGTGGATCCGAGCATGTCGAAGTTCAGATTGAGCAGCGTGTTCGCAATGGCCGTTTCATCCAGCTGGTCCACATAGTGCTGGGACCCCAGGAGCCCGTCTTCCTCAGCTCCCCAGAAGGCGAACCGGATCTGGTTCTCCAGCTTGAACTTGCCGGTCTTGCCGAGCTGGATAGCGGTCTCCAGGATGGCGGCGGTTCCGCTGCCGTTGTCATTGATGCCGGGCCCTTCGGACACAGAGTCAAGGTGCGCACCGACGACGACCTGGCGGGTCGGGTCGCCCTTGGGAGTGTCCGCGATGACGTTGAACGTTTCAGTCTCCTGGACCTCCGAATCCACTGCTACACGAAGGGTTGCCCCTGCCGTTCCGGCCAGTGCCTCGCCCACCGCGTAGGTGGTGCCGACCGCCGGAATGGCCGACGTCACGCCGCCCAGTGTTCCGTTGAGCAGGCCGGTGCGGTCCTCTGCGGGAGTGACGCCCTGGTTGAAGACGACAGCGGCGGATGCCCCGGCTGCTGCCGCGTTGGCTACCTTGTCCGCGAAGGGGCAGGTGCCGCGTTGCATTAGTGCAATGTTTCCGGCGGTGAAGTCCGCGAAGTCCGCCGCTTCACAGCCCGAGGTGTTCACCCGCTCGCCGGACAGGTTGATATCGACGACGGTGACCTCCGCCGTCACGTCCCCGGCGCCTGAATAGCTCATGGTCGTAAAGTCGGTGCCAGCCACGTATTCGGTGGCATTCGGGGAGACCTGTTCGAGGAGCTCGCTGTTGAGGACGAACTGCTCGTAGGTAAACGGCTGGCGGAACGGCTCATAGCCGGCTTTGCGCAGCTGGCGTTCAACGTACTGTGCACCTGCCTCGTAGCCGGGGGTCCCGGCCGCGCGGTTTCCACCGTTCCGGTCCGCGGCGTCCTGGAGACCCTCCAGATGGCGGTAGACGCCGTTGAGGGTCACCTTGTCGCGCAGCTTCTCGGAATCGGATTTGCCCGGCTTGCCGGGATGGCCCGGCTTGCCCGGCCCCGGTTTCCCGGGTTTGTCCGGCTTGCCGTTGCCGTGCCCCGGCTTGCCGGGCTTGTCCGGCTTGCCGTTGCCGTGCCCCGGCTGGTTCTTGCCCGGCCCCTGGTGCGAACCCTGGCCGCCCTTGCCGCCGGAGTTCAGCTCCGCGGAAAAGGCAGCCGGCGCACCGGCTGAGAGCGTGAGGACAACGGTGGCCGCCAGGGCGGCACCGCGCATGGATTTACTAAGTTTCATCGTTCCCCTAAGAGTGCGAGTGAATGAATGGCCTGCTGCGCGCCGCCCCCGAGGCACAAGCCGTGCCGCGATGCTATGGCAGTGATTCGGCCTCCTAACAGAGTGCGGCTGAACTGCGCCCGAATATCCGCAGGCACCCTTTCCAAAGCCTGCGGATTCGGCTAGGTTTTCCGTCCGCGTGCGGGCACCGACTGTGGCTTTTCACCGCACTGACTGCCACCCTTGAATGGCACGAGCATCACTGGAACTGCCTCATCCCAGCGCATCGGAGGCCTGCCCCATGGGACGTTCACCGGGACCCACCAGCAAAACTCTGTTCCTGCTCACCGCGCTGACTGCGGTTTCGCTCTTCTTCACGGCCTGCACCAACGCCGGAAACCAGGAGGACACGGCCAACAACGCCACTTCCTCGGCGGCATCGTCCACCCTGCCCAGCGACTGCGAAACCGGACCCGAGGCGACGTCGTCGTCCTGCCAGGCCGCCGGACCGGGCCGCACCGTCGCCGCCGACCGCTGCTCGGACACCTCCCCGACGCCGCTGGACGGCGGGGTGATCGAGGGCGCCTTCGGTCCGTGGTGTGAGAACGCCATTGCGACGTCGTACCCCACCGGGAACACCGAGTCCCTGATCCCGGAAGGCGCCGAGATGGAACTGACAATCTCTGAAACGGACATGGACACCACCATTGACATGCAGGTCCAGGACTTCCCGGCGAGCGCAACGTACCAGGGCATCCTGCATGAGGGGCCGTGCGCTGAGAGCCCCGGGGACATCGGGCCGGAGTACATCCACGAAGGCAGCGGGGACAACCCCAACGCGAACGTGGTGCTGGACTTCACCACCGCCTCCGACGGCTCAGCATCCGCCGCGGTCACTGTGCCGTTTGTGGTGCCGGACAACGCCTCCGGCGACTCACTGGTGCTGCAGGACACGGGCATGCAGATCGTCGGGTGCGTGCGCATTCCCTGACCGGCGCGGGGACCGTGTTGGGGGCGGCCCGGGGAGAGCGACTAGGATGTTTGGCGGGTCCGGTGCGCAAAAGCCGGACCTGCCGCACATTTCCTACCGGAGGACCCCATGGCCCTGTCTGCTTCCACCACCCTGCCCTACGACGCCGCGACGCTGACCAAGACCTTCACCGACGAAGGATTCGTCCGCAGCATCAGCGAGCACGTTGGCGGCTCCCTGGTTTCCCTGACGGTCGACGGCGACACCTCCGGACCCTTCACGCTCACCGCTGTGCGCCAGCTGCCCACCGACCGCCTGCCGGACATGGCCAAGAAACTGGTGGGCTCGTCCCTGACCGTGACCCAGAAGGAAGCCTGGGACGCACCGGCCGCTGACGGATCGCGCACGGCTTCCGTGGACCTCTCCGTAGGCGGCGTGCCGCTGAAGGTCAGCGCGGTGCAGCGCCTGGTCGTGCTGGTCGAGGGCACCCGGGTTGACGTTGAAGGTTCCGTCTCCTCCTCCATCCCGTTCCTTGGGGACAAGATCGCCAAGGCCGCCGAGCCCATGATCGGCAAGGCCCTGACCATCCAGGCGGCCCAGGCCGGCAAGTGGATCGAAAACAACTAGCCGCCACCCCTAAGTAGGAGTCTTTTTCGTGGATCTTCCCACCCCGCTTGCCCTTGTCCTGGTGATCGCCGGCCTCTGGTCGCTCATCGTCTGGCCCGTCTTCCTCAAGCGCGTCCTGAAGGACCCGCAGGCCCGCGATGCCAACGGTGCCGCCACCCGGTACATGACCACCAACCTCATGATGATCTCCACTGCGATGATCTTCGCGCTGGCTACCGCCGTCATCGGTATCCGCGGCCTGGTCGGCTAGCTTTTTTGGCGCATCGGCCCCCACCCCCGGCCCCCCCCCCGGGGGAAAAAGGGGGAGGTGAGCCGGG
>NZ_JAXIOM010000090.1:0-10216 GCF_049311025.1 Arthrobacter sp. 3Tela_A | reverse complement strand
CCGCCCCGCCCCCGCGGGGGCCCGCCGGGGTCCATTGCTGTCCGTAACCTTCACGATGCGGCCGGCTAGCGCATTCCGCTCCGCTTTGTGCAGTTCGCTCCGCGGCGCGGCGGAGCGATGTCCCAAACCGGCGCGATGTTCCAAAACGCAGCGATCCGCTGCCTCAGATGCTGATGGTCCCTGTGATCCGGGTGGTGCATTCCCCGCCCACCCAGATGCCCGCACCGTCGGCTTCCACGTGGACGCGTCCGGTCCGGCCAAGGACTGTTCCCTGGGCAGCGATGTACGACGACGGTGCCCGGCCGCTTCCTATCAGCCACTGGGCCACCCCGGCGTTGAAGCTGCCTGTCACCGGGTCCTCACAGGGGAGGTCATCGGAGATGAACGTGCGCACCTCAAACCCGGTGGACTCGCCGTCGGGGTGCGGGCCGATGACGCCGACAGCCAAGCCGGCCATGGCCGGGTAGTTGGGACGGATGGCCAGCACCTCCGCTGCCGAGTCCAGCAGCACGCCGATCCATTCAGGGCCGTTGACCAGCCAGGCAGCGTCCCGCAGCGCCTGCCGGGAGAGTCCCAGGCCTGCCGCAACGCGGTCCAGCACCTCCTCGGCAACAGGTCCCGACCGCGTCAGCGCCGGAGCCGCAAAAGCCAGCCGGCCGCCGTCGTCCGTTTTGATCCGCACCAGGCCGGCAGCGGATTCCTGGACGAGGATGCCCTCCTGCCGGGGTTTTCCTCCGGCTTCCAGCCAGGCCTGGGCAGAGCCCAGGGTGGGATGCCCGGCGAACGGCAGTTCCTCAGTGGGGGTGAAAATCCGGACCCGGTAGTCGGCCTGCGAATCGTCCGGGGGCAGCAGGAAGGTGGTCTCGGACAGATTGGTCCAGTTCGCGAATCGCTGCATCCGGGCGGTACTGAGTCCGGAGGATTCAAGGACGACGGCGAGCGGGTTGCCGCCGAAGGGTTCGGGGCTGAACACATCAACCTGGGCAAACGGGCGGGCAGATACGGGAGTTTCGGGAGTCACTATTTGAGCTTAGTGAGTCGCCCGGGTGGATCCGATAGGCATGGGTTGCCCCAAGCTGCTCCGGTTTGTGCTGTTTGCTCCGCGGCGCGGCGGAGCGATTTCCCAAAACGGAGCGTTTTGCGAGGGCGGGCGACTCAGACGAACGCGGGTACCGCGAGATTCCTAAACGCCGACCCGTGGAAGACCAGCGGCTCATGTGCGCCGTCGTGGGTGGAGTAGCCGTGCACGCGAAGCAGAACGACGGCGTGGTCCCCGGCCGGAATCTCGTTCTCAACCGAGGTTTCGAGCCAGAGGGCGGCCTCGTCCAGGAACAGGGCACCGGTGTCGGCTTCGTGCAGGCTCAGCCCGGCAAAGCGGTCACCGTCGCGGGAAGCGATCTGGCGGCAGACGCCGTCGTGCCCTGTGCCCAGGATGGATACACCGATCCGGCCTGCCGTACGAAGCAGCGGCCAGGTGCGGGAGGTGTTTTGCACCGCGAACATCACCAGGGGCGGATCCATCGAGACTCCGACGGTGAAGGAAGAGGCCACGATTCCCTGCGGTGCACCATCCACTTCGGCGCAGAGCGCTGCGATTCCGGACGGAAAACGCCCAAAGGCCTGACGCAGTGCATTCGGCTGGAGATCAGTTTCAAGTGCCATGGAGATTCCTCTGCCTGAGGCGCAGCCTGCGGTGCGGAACCGTGGAGGCTGACGCTGTACTTGCCGGACCGGGAGATCCACCGGAACGGCCGAATCGTCACCTGGAGCACCCCGCTACGGCGAGAGGGTTGCCGTCCAGCCGGCCAGGGCCTGTGGCTGGAACTCTTGATTCTGGCTACCAATCTAGGAGCCGGGGTGTCCCGGGGCAAACGACCGTCACATTCCGGCCATGCAGGGCAACACTTCGTAACGGGGTACCTAACCGGCTGCCGGCCTGTTTCCTGTTTCCACGGGGTCAGGCGCCACGGCTGGATTGTCCGGCCTGTCCCGAACACCCATCCGGTGCAGGACCATGGGACCCAGCGCGGCCCCGCTGAGGATGACAGCGCCCAGCACCAGGCAGGAGAGGAGCCAGGGAGCGCCGTCGTAAAGGAAGCCTGCCAGCAGGGACCCTGCGGCGGCACCGATCAGTCCCGCGTTGCTCAGGAGTGCCATTCCGCGGCCGAGCCGGTGATCGCCGGCCTCAGCCACTACCGCTCCATGCATCGGAATCAACAGCGCCCAGGAAGCACACGTTAGTACCCACAGCGCAGCGATGAGCAGCGGAGACGGAGTGAATGCCAGGCCGACTGCGGCCACGGCCGAGGCAGTCGACGCCGCGATGTAACCTGTCCGGCGCCCGCGCCGCTCGGTGAACCGGTGCAGCACCCGGGGGAGAACCGTCAGCGCAATGCCGCCGGGCAGGTAGACAAGTGCGATCTGGTAGACCTCCAGACCGACTGCGTTCTGCAGATGCAGCAGGAGCAGCAGTCCCACACCGGCCTCGGCCACTGCCGTCAAACCGGCCAGGAAAAGGAGCGGTCCCAGGCCGGAGCCTTTCGCCCTGCCGCGCGGATCGTCCTGGACCCGGGGCGGCGCGCTGCGGACCAGCAGCAGCCAGAGGGCGGCCGCCAGGCAGACAACGGCCAGCGCAATGAAGACGCCGAAGAATCCGATGGTCGGCAGCAGCACCATAGCCGGGATCCAAAAGAACCAGGACCCGAAGGACTCAGAGGAAAGCAGCCCGGCCAGGGAACCCGAATCGGTGTCCAGAGACTCGGCGGCGACGGCACGGACGGCTATCCAGAAGAGCGCACCGCCAATACCGCCCACAGCCGCCGCTGCCACTGCCCAGGGCCAGGAGCCAGCCATAGCGTAACCGAGGCAGCTGAGGGCGTAGAGGAACGCGCCCGCTGCTGCGACGCGGGTCCGGGTGAACGTGTCGGCCAGCCGGCCGGCCAGGGGCCGCGCTGCCACCGAGACGGTCAACTCCACAGCGATGAGCATCCCAATGGCTGCGCTGCAGAGGCCGAGCTCAATCCCTGCCCACAGCGGGATCAGGAAGTCCACCAGCTCAGCTGAACCGCCCAGTGCGGCCGCAGCTGCTGCAACGGGTTTGCGGGAGCCCGCTCCGTTTCTCATGCGCAGAGCCTAGCGGACACCATCGGCACGCTTTGCCGCGCACGTGCGGCCAGCTATTACAGTGTCCGCATGAGACAACGCTGGTTCAAACAGGTAGACGTTTTCGGCAGCAAGCCGTACCAGGGCAACCCGCTGGCCGTGGTCCTGGACGGGGAAGACCTCGACGACGAGGCCATGCTGCAGTTCGCCCGCTGGACGAACCTCTCCGAGACCACCTTTATCCTCCCGGCGACGCAGGACGAGGCCGACTACCGGGTGCGGATTTTCACCCCGGGCGGCGAAATCCCGTTCGCCGGGCACCCCACCCTGGGAACGTGCCACGCGTGGACCGAGGCCGGAAATACGCCGATGAAGCCGGGTCTAGTGGTTCAGGAGTGCGGAATTGGGCTGGTGCCGCTCCGGGTCAACGCAGGCCTGGCCGCCTTTGCAGCACCTCGGCTGATCCGCACCGGGCCTGTGGAGGAGGGGACACTGGCCCGTGTGACGGCCGCGCTCGGGCTCACGCCGGACCAGGTCCGCGGCCACCAGTGGGTGGACAACGGACCGGGCTGGCTGGGACTTCTGCTGCCGGACGCTGAGACGGTCCTCTCACTGCGGCCGGACCATGCCGCAATCGGCGACCTGCGGGTGGGAGTAATTGGCCCGCAGCCGGAGTCAGCGGAGACTGACTTCGAGGTCCGCGCCTTCGCCCCCGGACTCGGAGTCTCCGAGGATCCGGTCACCGGAAGCCTTAATGCCGGACTCGCCCAGTGGCTGATCGGCGATGGAATTGCCGAGGAGCGCTACACGGTCACCCAGGGCACCGCCGTCCACCGTTCCGGCCTGGTCCGGGTGTTCACCCGCGAAGGCCGGATCTGGGTTGGCGGCGAGTCCGTCACCTGCATCGACGGCTCCGTTTCCCTCTAACAGTCCATCTAGTGCATCATGCCCATCGAGATGACACTTACGGCTCTTTTCAGCGCTGAAAGGAGCCGTAAGTGTCATCTCGATGGCACGGGTAGCCTTGAACCGTGAATGACTTGTTCAACAGCGGTGAGGATCAGGACCAGCAGGACGACGACGGCGCCGCGGCAGAGGGCGACGCCCGGCAGCGCCCGCGCAGCCCGCTTGCGGTGCGGATGCGCCCGCGCACTCTGGACGAGGTAGTGGGCCAGCAGCACCTGCTGGCGCCCGGCTCCCCGCTGCGGACCCTCGCCGAAGCACCTCAGGGAGGCCCGGCCGGCCCTTCGTCCGTGATGCTGTGGGGTCCTCCGGGCACCGGCAAAACAACACTGGCGCACGTTGTAGCCCGCGGGCCCGGCCGTAAGTTCGTGGAACTGTCCGCGATCACCTCCGGCGTCAAGGACGTCCGCCGGGTCATGGACGAGGCGCTGACCGCCCGGGATCTGCACGGCATCACCACCGTTCTGTTCCTGGACGAGATCCACCGGTTTAACAAGGCCCAGCAGGACGCCCTGCTGCCTGGTGTTGAAAACCGCTGGGTTGTCCTGATCGCCGCCACTACGGAGAATCCGTCTTTCTCCGTGGTCTCCCCGCTGCTCTCCCGTTCCCTGCTGCTGACGCTCAAGCCCCTCACCGAGGAGGACATCGCCGGACTGCTGGTCCGCGCCGTCGAGGATGAGCGGGGCCTGGCGGGCCGGGTTCAACTCAGTGAAGAGGCGCTGGAGCACCTGGTGCGCCTCGCCGCAGGGGACGCCCGCCGCGGGCTGACCGCATTGGAAGCCGCCGCCGGCGTTGCCTACTCGGAACGGGACCCTGACGTTACCGTGCCCGCGGTCGAACTTGCACATGCGGAGCAGGCCCTCGACGTTGCAGCGCTGCGCTATGACCGGGCAGGGGACCAGCACTATGACGTCACCAGCGCCTTCATCAAGTCCCTGCGCGGTTCCGACGTCGACGCCGCCCTGCACTACCTGGCCAAGATGCTGGAAGCGGGGGAGGACCCGCGGTTCATCTCCCGCCGGCTGATGATCTCCGCCGCGGAAGACGTGGGGATGGCGGACCCGACGGCGCTGCAGACCGCCGTCGCCGCGGCCCAGGCCGTGCAGTTGATCGGCATGCCGGAGGGCCGGCTCATCCTGGCCGAAGCTGTGGTGCACATAGCCACCGCCCCCAAGTCGAACGCCGCGTACAAGGCGATTGGTGCCGCGACGGCGGACGTCCGGGCCGGGTACGGCAAGGGCATACCGCCGCATCTGCGCGACGCCCACTATCCCGGGGCCAAGCAGCTGGGCCACGGCAAGGGCTACATCTATTCGCATGATGAGCCGCATGGGGTGGCGAAACAGCAGTATGCGCCGGATGACCTGGTGGGCAAGGACTACTACAAACCCACGGCCAACGGCGCCGAACGGGACATTTCAGCCCGGCTGGAACGCCTGCGCGGAATCATCCGCGGTCAGTAGCGGGCCAGTAGCGGCCAGTAGCGGCCACCGCGCCATCCAGCCCGTCCGGCGGGCCTGCCACCAGGCCCGCCACAAGTCCGGGTGCATGCTAGGATTGATGGTTGACTGGCAAGCGCACTGCCGGACAATCCCACCAACCGACCGGATTCACTTCCGGATGCGGTGGAACTGTGTCCGGTAACTGCGTTGCAGCAGAAGGCAGCGGTTGGCCGGAGCTCTCCCTAATGGAGGCCAGTGACTACGTATTAGCCGTGCACGGCGGGTTTTCCCGGTGCGTGCGGCAAAACCGCCAAAACAGTGAAAGGTGAACGTGGCTAATTCAACACGTGCACGCCGTCAGGCTCGCGCTTCGCGCGCCCTCGGCATTGCTTTGACCCCCAAGGCAGCAAAGTACTTCGAGCGCCGGCCTTACCCCCCGGGTGAGCACGGCCGCGCACGCCGCAAGCAGGACAGCGACTACGCAGTCCGCCTGCGCGAAAAGCAGCGCCTGCGCGCACAGTACGGCATACGCGAAGCACAGATGACCCGTGTCTTCGAAGAAGCCCGCCGCACCGCCGGTCTGACCGGTGAAAACCTGATCGAGCTTCTCGAGATGCGTCTTGACGCCCTCGTGCTGCGTGCCGGCTTCGCCCGGACGATCGCCCAGGCCCGCCAGCTTGTTGTGCACCGCCACATCATGGTTGACGGCGCCCGCGTGGACCGCCCGTCCTTCCGCGTGTCCGAAGGCCAGCTCATCCATGTGCACCAGCGCAGCGAGACCATGACGCCGTTCCAGGTTGCCGCTGCCGGCGCCCACCGCGACGTCCTGCCCGCTGTTCCGGGTTACCTGGATGTCTCCCTGGACAAGCTGCAGGCTCGCCTGGTTCGCCGCCCGAAGCGCTCGGAAATCCCCGTGACCTGCGAAGAGCAGCTCGTGGTGGAATACTACGCACGCTAATTCGACTCTCTTCCCGCTTTTGCGGGAGGTATGGCGAAATGGAACAGCCCGCGGCCCCGGCCCGGGGGCTGTTTCGTTTCCCGGCGGCCGTGCGCAGGCCCTGAACGGGGGAACGCGCCGCCGCCAAGTAAGTGTCCTGTCCCGTCAATGGGTAAGGTACATAGCGGAAACTCTTCGAAAACAACCCAAGGAGAACCATGTCAGGTGGAGATATTGCCGGTCTGATCGCAGCCGGGGTTTTTGCCGTGCTGGTTGCGCTGCTGGCCGTCCCGCTCCTCAAGCTTGGGAAGGTCTTCGATGAGCTTCGCGGATCGATCAAGACCCTCAGTGATGAAACCACCCCGCTGATCGACGAGGTCACCACCACGGTTTCCACCACGAACCTGCAGCTGCAGAAGGTTGACGGCATTTCCTCGAACGTCTCCGACGCGTCGGCCAACGTTTCCGCGCTGACGTCCCTGATCGCCGCCACCGTCGGTTCGCCGCTGATCAAGGTCTCCGCCTTCACTTACGGAGTCCGCACCGCACTGACCTCCCGCCGCCCCGCCGGGCGCGGCCGCCGCAGCCGCTAGGGCCTTCCGCCGCCATGCAGTCCACTACAGGAGCAGCACATGATTAAGCGTGTCTTTTGGATGTCGATCGGCATCACCATCGGCGTGATCGCAGTCCGGCGCATCTCTGACGCCAAGGAGAGCCTCGGCCCGGCCGGCCTGAACCGCGCCGTCGGCACTGCCGCCGACGCCCTGCACGATTTCACTGACGCCTTCCGTGACGCCATGACCCAGCGTGAAGGCGAACTCCGTTCCGCCCTGGGCCTGGACACCACGGACACGGTGGCCCAGACCATGTCCTCAGCCCGCCGCTGACATTCCCCACCCCGCACTGACCTGCGCGGAATTGATTTACCAGAAGGGTAAGAAACACCATGAAGTCCCACGAGATCGCACGCCGCTGGCTGGATTTCTTCAGCAGGAAGGGCCACACGGTCGTTCCCTCCGCGTCGCTCGTCAGCAACGACCCGTCGCTGCTGTTCACCGTTGCGGGCATGGTGCCCTTCATTCCCTACCTGACCGCGCGTGAGACCCCGCCGTACAGCCGCGCCACCAGCGTCCAGAAGTGCATCCGCACCGCTGACATTGAAGAGGTCGGCAAGACGGCCCGGCACGGCACCTTCTTCCAGATGGCCGGCAACTTCTCCTTCGGTGACTACTTCAAGGAAGACGCCATCACCTTCGCCTGGGAGCTGCTGACCAGCCCCGTGGCAGAGGGCGGCTACGGGCTCGATCCCGAACGGCTCTGGGTCACCGTCTACGAAGACGGCGACGAGCGCGACGACGAGGCACGCGCCATCTGGCGGGACAAGATCGGCGTGCCCAACGAGCGCATCATCGGCACCGGCAAGGCTGACAACTACTGGAACACCGGCCAGGCCGGCCCCGGCGGTCCCTGCTCGGAGATCTACTACGACCGCGGCCCGGCGTACGGCCTCGAAGGCGGCCCGGCCGTGGACGAGACCCGCTACATCGAGATCTGGAACCTGGTCTTTATGCAGTACCAGCTCTCCGAGGTCCGCTCGAAGACCGATTTCGACGTCGCCGGCGAACTGCCGCAGAAGAACATCGACACCGGCCTCGGCCTGGAACGCCTGGCCATGATCCTGCAGGGCGTGGAGAACATGTACGAGACGGACCAGGTCCGTCCCGTCCTGGACAAGGCTGCCGAACTCTCCGGCAAGGCCTACACCTCCGCCGAAGATCCCTCGGATCCGCACCACGCAGACGACGTGAAGATGCGCGTTGTGGCAGACCACATCCGCTCGGCACTCATGCTGATTTCCGACGGCGTCACCCCGTCCAACGAGGGCCGCGGCTACGTGCTGCGCCGCCTGATCCGCCGTGCCGTGCGCGCGATGCGCCTGCTCGGCGTCGAGACCGCGGTGCTGCCCGAACTGCTGCCCGTCTCCCGGGACGCCATGAAGGGCACCTACCCCGAGGTCGAAGCCGACTTCGCCCGCATCTCCCGCATTGCCTACGCCGAGGAAAAGGCGTTCCTGCGCACCATCGCCTCCGGCACCGAGCGGCTTGAAGCCGCCGTGCAGGAGTCCAAGGCTGCAGGCAAGCCGCTCTCCGGCGCCGACGCCTTCGCGCTGCACGATACCTACGGGTTCCCGATCGACCTCACCCTCGAGATGGCCGAAGAAGCCGGCCTCAAGGTGGACGAAGCCGGTTTCCGGTCCCTCATGCAGGAGCAGCGCCAGCGCGCCCAGGCTGACGCGCGCGGCAAGAAGCACGGCCACTCGGACATGTCCGTGTTCAACGAACTGCTCAAGGCCGGCAACACCGTGTTCACCGGCTACGACGAACTGAGGACCGAGTCATCGGTCCGCGGCATCGTCTCCAACGGCAAGTCCGTGTCCTACGCAGGCCAGGGCACCGAAATCGAGCTGGTCCTGGACGAAACGCCGTTCTACGCAGAAGCCGGCGGCCAGGCTGCCGACGTCGGGCTCATTACCGGCGACGGCTTCGTGGTTGAGGTCTCCGATGTACAGCGCCCGGTCAAGGGGCTCACCGTCCACAAGGCCGTGGTCCGCGAAGGTGAAATCTCCGCCGGTGCCCTGGCACAGGCAGCGGTCGACGCCGAGCAGCGCCACGCAGCCGAGCAGGCACACTCCGGCACGCACATTGTGCACGCCGCCCTGCACCAGATCCTCGGCCCGGAAGCTCTCCAGCGCGGTTCCTTCAACAAGGCCGGCTACCTGCGGTTCGACTTCTCCTGGGGCGAAGGCCTCTCTGCTGCCGCCAAGTCCGAGATCGAAGAGGTCTCCAACCTGGCCATCCGCAGCAACCATAAGGTCGAAACGAAGATCATGTCCCTGGCTGACGCCAAGGCCCTCGGTGCCACGGCACTGTTCGGTGAGGCCTACGGCGACCAGGTGCGCGTAGTGGAGATCGACGGCGAATGGTCGCGTGAGCTCTGCGGCGGCACGCACGTTGACTCCACCTCCCGCATCGGCTCCCTGACCCTGTTGGGTGAACAGTCCGTCGGCTCGGGCAACCGCCGTGTGGAAGCCTTCGTGGGCATGGATGCGTTCCGCCACCTCGCAGCTGAGCGGGCCCTGGTGAACGAGCTCTCCGAACTGCTGAAGGTTCCTTCGGTTCAGGTTCCCGAGCGTGTGGCAGCCACCCTGGCCAAGCTGAAGCAGGTCGAAAAGGAACTTGAGCGCCTGCGCCGCGAACAGCTTGCTGCCTCCGCGGCTGCACTGCTCGGCTCGGCAGTGGACATCGACGGTGTCCGACTGCTGGCACATGACGCCGGTACCGTCTCCGGCGCGGATGACCTGCGCACGCTCGCCCTGGACCTGCGGTCCCGGCTGGGCAGCGAAGCGGCCGTGGTAGCCGTTGCCGGTGCAGCCAACGGGCGTCCGGTAGTGATCGTGGCCACGAATGAGGCCGCCCGTGAGGCTGGCGTCAAGGCAGGTGCCCTGGTGAAGACCGCGGCCGGCGTCCTTGGCGGCGGCGGAGGCGGCAAGGACGACGTCGCCCAGGGCGGCGGAGCCGACGCCGGCAAGATCTCCGAGGCGCTCGATGCCATCCGCGCAGCGGTGGCGAACCGGGGCTAGCACCAAAGTGTCCGGCTACCCGCGCGGAACCAAACTCGGCGTTGATGTTGGACTGGCACGCGTCGGGGGGGGGGCGGGGGGGGCGCCCCCCCCCCCCGCCGCCCCCCCCCCCCCCCCCCCCCCCCCCCGCCC
>NZ_JAXIOM010000089.1:0-10266 GCF_049311025.1 Arthrobacter sp. 3Tela_A | reverse complement strand
GTCCCCGGGCCGCGGGCCGGCGGCGGGGGCCGCGGCATCGCACGCCGCGGACCTTGCCGCCCGGCTCAGGGGCTCAGGGAGGGTTCCCCGCATCTAATTCGCCCTTAGCCCCGGCGGGGCCGGTGTCGCAGAGTTGTCCTCAGTCGCCAAACCTCGCCACCAGGCGGCCAAGGACCTCGTTGTTCTTCAGCCGTTCAAGGCCGTTGGCGATCTCTTCGAAACCGATTTCCTCGTAACCGGGGCGGATTTCCCCACGCAGCATCAGGTCAAAGACCTCCTCGATGTCCTCCACGGTGCCGCCAAGCGAGCCTTCTAGCTTCTTGCCCAGGATGGTGTTGGTTGCCACCGTGAACGTAGGTTTTCCCAGACCGACCTGCACCACTTTGCCGCCGCGCTTCACGGCGTTGATGGCCTTCTGCGTGGTGTCGAAGCCGGCGTAGTCCACGATGAGGTCAAAGTCCCCGCCGGCGCGCCGGTCCTGGACCCATTCGGCTGCATCCTTGACGCAGCTGACGGCACCAACCTCGCGGGCGTTGTCCCAGGCTTCTTCCTTCATCTCCGCGACGTGGACTTCGGCACCGGTGAGCACAGCCGCTCGGGCGCCGATCTGCCCCAGGCCGCCGAAGCCGATGACACCTACTTTCATGCCTTTCGCCGCGCCGCCAACCTTGATCATGGCGTGGTAGGAGGTCATGCCCGCATCAGTGGCGAGGGCAGCCAGGGAGAGGTCCAGCCCTTCGGGAACCCTGGCAAGGTCCCGGTAGTCAGCTGCGAGTTTGTCGGCGAACCCTCCCGGCGTGAACATCCCCAGCGGTGGCTGCACTCCTGAGGAGCAGACTCCCACAACGTCGCCCACCTTGAAACCGGTGACCTCGTTCCCGAGGGCGGTGATGACCCCGGCGTTCTCATGTCCCTGCGTCATGGGCAGGAACGGCATTGCCTGGTCCCCGACTTCCATGTACATCACATCGGAGTGGCAGAGCCCTGCGGCTTTGACGTCGATGATTACCTGCGTTGGACCCGGAACCGGTTCCGGGATGTCATTTAGCTGGATCGGCTTGCGCTCCCCCATGTACTGCCAGGCTTTCACAACAACTCCTCTCACCGGGGCCGAAGGGCGGCATTGCCCCTGCGCGTGCACTCTGATGGCACGTTCCAGTGGTGGAATCCCCTTGGTTCCAGTTTAGAAGTGGGTGGAACCAAGGCCCCGCCCTACTGCCGGGGGTCGGGGTTTTTCGGATCCTCGGATCCCATGTCGGCTGCGCCGAGCACACTGGCCACGGGGTTGTCGGTCTTCTCATTGGCCCGCGGCTTGAGTTCCGGGTGGTGCAGGTCCAGGGCGGGGCGTTCGGACCGGATCCGGGGCAGTGAGGTGAAGTTGTGCCGCGGCGGCGGGCAGGAGGTGGCCCACTCCAGGGAGCAGCCAAAGCCCCAGGGATCGTCCACTTCCACCTTCTTCCCGCGCCGCCAGGTCACATAGACGTTCCAGAAGAACGGAATCATGGAGAACCCGAGAATCAGGGAACCGATGGTGGAGAGCTGGTTCATCGCCGTGAAGTTGTCCTCCACCAGGTAGTCCGCATAGCGCCGAGGCATACCCAGCACGCCGAGCCAGTGCTGGATCATAAACGTCAGGTGGAAGCCCAGGAAGAGCAGCCAGAAGTGAATCTTCCCGAGGCGCTCGTTGAGCATCTTCCCGGTCCACTTGGGCCACCAGAAGTAGAACCCGCCGAACATCGCGAACACCACCGTGCCGAAGACCACGTAATGGAAATGGGCCACCACAAAGTAGGTGTCTGAAACGTGGAAGTCCAGCGGCGGTGAGGACAGGATGATGCCGGTCAGTCCGCCGAACAGGAACGTGATGAGGAATCCGAGGGCCCACATCATGGGCGTCTCGAAGGTAATCGAACCGCGCCACATGGTGCCGATCCAGTTGAAGAACTTCACGCCGGTGGGCACGGCGATGAGCATGGTCATGATGGCGAAGAACGGCAGGAACACCTGCCCGGTGACGTACATGTGGTGCGCCCAGACGGTCATGGACAGGCCCGCAATCGCGATCGTCGCGAAGATCAGGCCCTTGTAGCCGAAGATCGGTTTGCGGCTGAACACCGGCAGGATTTCCGAGATGATCCCGAAGAACGGCAGCGCGATGATGTAGACCTCCGGATGGCCGAAGAACCAGAACAGGTGCTGCCAGAGGATGGCCCCGCCGTTCTCCGGATCGAAGATGTGGGCGTCGAACCTGCGGTCCGCTCCGAGGGCGAACAGTGCGGCCGCCAGCGGCGGGAACGCCATCAGGACCAGGATGGCGGTGACCAGCGTGTTCCACGTGAAGATAGGCATCCGCCACATGGTCATCCCGGGCGCGCGCATACAGATAATCGTGGTCACGAAGTTGACCGAGCCGAGGATGGTTCCGAATCCGGACAGGGCCAGGCCAAAGACCCACAGGTCTCCGCCGATACCGGGCGAGAACGTGGTGTTGGAAAGCGGTGCGTACGCTGTCCAGCCGAAGGATGCTGCTCCCTGCGGGGTCAGGAACCCTGAGATCGCGATGAGGGAACCGAAAAGGAAGAACCAGTAGGCGAGGGCGTTCAGCCGCGGGAAGGCGACGTCCGGCGCCCCAATCTGCAGCGGCATCATCACATTCGCAAAACCGGCGAAGAGCGGCGTGGCGAACATCAGCAGCATCAGCGTTCCGTGCATGGTGAAAAGCTGGTTGTACTGCTCGCGGGAAGAGACAATTTCAAGTCCCGGCTGGAAAAGCTCGGCCCGGATGATCAGGGCCATGACCCCGGCAAGGCAGAAGAAAATGAAGGACGTGATCAAGTACAGGTAACCGATCTTTTTGTGATCGGTGGTCGTCAGCCAGTCGACGACGACGCGGCCGCGGGACACCGGCACAACGCGCGGCGGTACGGTTGTTCCTTCATCTGCCGAATACTTCAACGTAGACATCAGCGCCGCCTAGGGGTCCGCAGGAGGTTCAGTCCGTGCACAGGCCCCGCCGGTCGCAGGCCAGTGTGCCTTGTATCGTAGGACCCGCTCCGGGGCAGGTCCATAGGCAGCACAGGGTTTTGCCGCAACCGCTTCGGGTTAGCTGCTCGCCCCGGCTCCGGGAATCCGCTCCCCGGCCCGCCAGACAGCAGCAGTGAGCGGCATGCCGGGCCGGTAGGCAAGATAAGCGGCGGACGGCGCATTGAGCAGGTGGATATCAGCCCGGTGCCCGACGGCAAGCGAGCCCACCGCCCGCTGCCCGTCGACGTCGTTCCCCGTGTGCCTCCGCAGCGCCAGTGCCCCGCCGTACGTCGCGGCCCGGACGGCCTCGGAGACGCTGAGTTCCATCTGCAGCACAGCCGTCGCCACGCAGAACGCCATGGATGAGGTGTAGGAGGTGCCCGGATTGCAGTTCGAGGCCAGGGCAATTTCGACGCCTGCATCCAGCAGTTCGCGAGCCGGAGCCAGAGGCTGCCGGGTGGACAGGTCGCAGGCCGGCAGGCACGTGGCCACTGTTCCCGGCGTTCCGGTCCCGGTTTCCCGGTTCCAGCCCACCCAGCTGGCCGCGAGCGCCCGCACATCGCCGTCGGACAGGTAGTTCACGTGGTCCACGCTCGCAGCACCGAACTCCACGGCCAGCTGCACCCCGGCACCCGGACCCAGCTGGTTCCCGTGCACCCGCAGTCCCAGGCCGGCGTCCCGGCAGGCGGTGAGCACCCGGCGGGACTGGTCTTCGGTGAAGGCTCCGCGTTCGCAGAACACATCCGCCCACTGCACGTACGGCCGCACCGCGGCCAGCATCGGCCGGCAGACCAGGTCCGTGTACTCGTCAGCGTCGATGCCGTCCGGAACCAGGTGCGCACCCAGGAAGGTCACGTCGTCCACCACACTGGAGGCAATCCGTGCGCTGCGAGTCTCCTGTTCCACGTCCAGCCCGTACCCGGTCTTGGTTTCAAGCCAGGTGGTTCCCCCGGCGGCAGCTTCCGCGCGGCGGGCCAGCAGCAGGCGCGTGAGGTCGTAGTCCCCGGCGGCGCGGGTGGCTTCCATCGTCACCGCGATGCCGCCGGCACTGTAGCTTTCCCCGGCCATCCGGGCAGCGAACTCGGCGCTGCGGTCACCGGCGAACACCAGATGGGTGTGTGAATCCACCCAGCCGGGCAGCGCTGCCCGCCCGCCGGCGTCGTGCACTGCGTCTGCCGCGGGAGCCTGGGCAGCCGGACCGAGCCAGGAAATGCGCTCGCCCTCGAGCACGACGGCGGCACGCTCGATCACGGCCTCCGTCCCGCGGGCGGGGTCCATGGTGGAGAGCTCGCCGATGTTGGTGATGAGTGTGCTGGTCACTGCCGGACCTCCGCCGGATCCGGCACCGCGGCGGCGTCCAGCCTGGCGATCGCTGCCGTCAGCAGCGCACCCGGCGCGCCCAGCCGCACGTGCCTGCCCCGTTCGGCCGTGAGTTTACCTCCGACGACGACGGCGGTGACGTCCTGGGCGGTCGCGGCCAGTGCCAGTTGGGCCGGGTCAGCTCCAGCCGTGCGGGTTGTGTGCGGGTCCACGGCCATCAGGTCGCAGGAGCTTCCGGGCGCGAAGCCGGGTGCCCGGCGTCCCTGGGCGGCAGCGCCGGCGTCGGACACCGCCTGGTGCAGGGCAGCGGGGGTGAACCGTCCCCGTACACCGGAGGCCAGGCGTTCGCCGTGTTCCAGCGCGCGCATCTCCAGCCACGGATCCACCACGGCGTGCTGGTCCGAGCCAAGCGCAATTCGCGCTCCCGCGTCCGCGAGCGCCGCAGCCGGGCCGATTCCGTCGGCGAGGTCCGCTTCGGTGCTGGGGCACATGGCCACGGTTGCACCGGCATTCCCGAGCAGCGCGACGTCCTCCGGGGTCAGGTGCGTGGCGTGCACGGCGGTCAGCCGGGGACCCAGCAGCCCGTATCGGTGAAGCAGCTGGACCGGTGTCAATCCGGTGGCTGCCAGGCAGTCCTGGTTTTCGGCGAGCTGCTCGGAGAGGTGGATATGCAGGGGCAGGTCGGGGTCCAGCCCGGCGGCAATGGCCTGCAGGGCGTCCTCGGGGACTGCCCGGACCGAGTGCAGCGCTGCACCAACTGTCACGTACGCCGGGTCGAACTCAGCCTCGAAGGTGTGCCGCAGGCCCTTGAGGCGGTCCAGCCACGCGCCTGTGGAACCGTCACTGAAGCGGAGCTGGCTCTCCGTCAGCGGCTCCCCGAACCCGCCTGCGAGGTAGCAGGTATCCAGCAGGGTGAGCCGGATTCCGGCAGCCTGGGCGGCGCGGCCCAGGGCCAGTTCCATGGCATGCCCCGGGTACGGCGAGCCGTCCTGGCGGTGGTGAACGTAGTGGAATTCCGCGACGGAGGTGTAACCGGCCGCGGCCATTTCGGCGTAGACCGCGGTGGCCAGCTCCTCATACAGCTCCGGGGTCAGGGCACCCGCAGCCCGGTACATCCCCTGGCGCCAGGACCAAAAGCTGTCTGCGCCGCCGGTGTGGGTGCGTCCACGCAGCGCCCGGTGGAACGCGTGAGAATGGGCGTTGGACGCGGCGGGGAAAATGACGCCGTTCAGCACCAGGTCACCCGGACGCGGCTGGGTGCCGGTTTCCACGGCTGCAACGATGCCCGCTGAGTCAACGCTCAGCCGGACACCGGATTCAACCTGGCCGTTCCGCAGTGCCCGTTCGCACCACACTCCCCTGGCGTACCGGCTCACAGCAGTCCCTCCAGGACGTCCGCGAGCGCCTGCGCCGAGTAGTCGGCGTCGGCGTCTTCCACGTATTCCTCCGGGGAATGCGAGATTCCGCTGGGGTTCCGGACAAAGACCATGCCCGCGGGCACGTGTCCGGCCAGGATCCCGGCGTCGTGCCCGGCACCGGTCGCCAGTACCGGAGCCTGCGGCAGGGCGAGCTGAAGCTGGCGCTGCAGTCCTGGATCAAAGCTGGTGGTGGGACTGAAGGATTCCTGCGCCAGGGTCACGGAGCAGCCTTCGAAGGCGGCGATCTTCTGCGCCTTGCCGTGGATGGTTTCCACCAGCTGCGCGGTGACTGCATCCTCCTCATGCCGGGCGTCCAGCCAGAGTTCCACCCGGGAGGCAATCACGTTGGTGCCGCCGGGAACGGCCTGGATCCGACCCACCGTGGCGCGCGCCCCGGGCAGGGCTGCCGCTGCCTGCTGCACGGCGGTGATGATCTGCGCCGCGGCCACCATGGGGTCCGCCCGGTCCTCCATCAGCGTGGTGCCGGCGTGGTTGCCCTGGCCGTGCACGGTCAGCTTCCAGCGGCCGTGGCCCAGGATCGAACTGCCGACGGCGACGGCCGGGCCGTCCTCACCGAGTCCGCGGCCCTGTTCCACGTGCAGTTCCACGAAATCGCCGATTCGTGCGAGCGCGTCCTCGTCCCGGCCGATATGTTCCGGGTCCAGCCCGGCGGCCCGTGCGGCGTCCGCGAAGGTGGTTCCGCCGTCGTCGCGCAGGTTCCGGGCCTTGTCCGGGTCGATCGCACCGGTCAGCAGCCGTGAGCCGAGGCAGGCGACACCGAAGCGGGAGCCCTCTTCCTCGGGGAAGACCGTGATGGCCAGGGACCGGTTGGGCTGCACACCGCGCTCTTTCATGACGTCGACGGCGGCCATAGCGGCGGCGATCCCCAGCGGCCCGTCGAAGGCGCCGCCGCCGGGGACTGAATCCAAGTGGCTGCCGGTGACCAGCGCGCCTTTCTGCGGCTCACCCCACCATGCCCAGAGGATGCCGTTGCGGTCGGTCTCCACAGCCAGTCCGCGCGCCTGCGCCTCTTCGGTGAACCAGGCGCGCAGATCCGTCTCCGCTGTCGAGAACACCGGGCGGGTATAGCCGCCGCGGACGGGATCGCGGCCGATGCCGGAGATCGCTTCGAGGAGGGTGGTAACTGCTGCCATGCTGGTGTCCTTGCTGGGGTTGGATCGGTGGTGCTGGTTCAAGCTTGGTACGGCCGGAGGTGCGGGCCTATTCGGCCATGGGGATGCGGACGCCGCGCTCTTTGGCGACCTGCGCCGCCTCGCCGTAGCCGGCGTCGACGTGCCGCATGACCCCGGTGCCCGGGTCATTGGTGAGCAGCCGTTCGAGCTTGCGGGCGGCCAGGTCGGTGCCGTCCGCCACGGAAACCTGGCCGGCGTGCAGGGACCGGCCAATGCCGACGCCGCCGCCGTGGTGGATGGACACCCAGGTGGCACCCGAGGACGTGTTCAGCAGGGCGTTGAGCAGCGGCCAGTCAGCGATCGCGTCGGAACCGTCCTTCATGGCCTCCGTTTCCCGGTAGGGGGATGCAACGGAACCGGAGTCCAGGTGGTCGCGGCCGATCACGATGGGCGCCGACACCTTGCCTTCGGCGACCAGCCGGTTGAACAGCAGCCCGGCCTTGGCGCGTTCTCCGTAGCCCAGCCAGCAAATCCGGGCGGGCAGGCCTTCGAACTCGACATGTTCCGCTGCGGCGTCGAGCCAGCGGTGCAGGTGCTGCTTTTCCGGAAAGAGTTCTTTCAGCGCGGCGTCCGTGACGGCGATGTCCGCCGGGTCGCCGGAGAGCGCCACCCAGCGGAACGGGCCCATGCCCTCGCAGAACAGCGGCCGGATGTACGCGGGGACGAAGCCGGGGAAGTCGAAGGCCCGGTCATAGCCGCCCTGCCGGGCTTCGTCGCGGATCGAGTTGCCGTAGTCGAACACTTCGGCGCCGGCGTCCTGGAACCCGACCATGGCTTCAACGTGGCGGGCCATGGAAGCCTGGGCCTTCTTCGTGAAACCCACCGGATCGGCGTCGGCTTCGCGGTGCCAGTCCTGGACGCTGATGCCTTCCGGGAGATAGCTGAGCGGATCGTGCGCGGAGGTCTGGTCCGTGACGATGTCGAACTCCGCACCATCGCCGGCGTTCCGGCGGCGGAGCAGTTCGGGGAAGACTTCCGCGGCGTTGCCGACCAGTCCCACGGACAGGGCCCGGCCGTCGGCCTTGGCGGCCATGACCTTGGCGAGGGCGGCGTCGAGGTCGGTTTCGACGTCGTCGAGGTAGCGTTTGCCGGCACGGCGGCGCAGCCGGGACTCGTCGACGTCGACAATCAGTACCGCTCCGCCGTTGAGGGTGACGGCGAGCGGCTGGGCGCCGCCCATGCCGCCGCAGCCGCCGGTAAGGGTGGCGGTGCCGGCGAGGGTTGCGTTTTCGTTTTTGAAGAGCTTTTTGGCGATGGCAGCGAAGGTCTCATAGGTGCCCTGGAGGATGCCCTGCGTGCCGATATAGATCCACGACCCGGCGGTCATCTGCCCGTACATGGTCAGGCCTTCGGCTTCCAGCCGGCGGAACTCGGGCCAGGTGGACCAGTCCCCCACCAGGTTCGAGTTGGCGATCAGTACCCGCGGCGCCCACTCATTGGTGCGGAACACTCCCACGGGTTTACCGGACTGCACCAGGAGCGTCTCGTCGTCGTCGAGAGTCTTCAGGGTGCGGACAATCGCGTCGAAGGACTCCCAGTTCCGGGCAGCCTTGCCGGTGCCACCGTAAACCACCAGGTCCTCGGGCCGTTCGGCAACCTCGGGGTCCAGGTTGTTCATCAACATCCGCAGGGGCGCTTCGGTCTGCCAGCTGCGGGCGTTCAGGCCGGTACCGCGCGGGGCACGGACGGTGCGCGGGGTGTTTTCGTTCATGGGGTTCTCCGTCGTCGTTGTCGGTTAGCCGGGTTGTTTTTAGCCGAAGGCGTGGACTGCGGCTGTCTCGGTGGCCAGTATCTGGCTGATGTCTTTGAGCCGGCCTGGCGTGATGCGGTAGCTGGGCACCACCACGCTCATGGCGGCCACGGCTTTTCCGCCTGCGGTCAGCGGCACAGCGATCGCTGTGATGTCGGGTTCGACGCCGTCGCTCACCACGGCGCAGGCGGTCCCGTCGACCTCGCCGCGCATTGCCTTTCCGGCTGCACTGGTTTCCAGATCGAAACGGCGGCCCACCCAGTTGGCGTGCCGGACGGACTGCGTGCCTTCGGAGATCGCAATGTACAGGCCGTGGCCGCCCGCTGCCGGAATGCTGAGGTAGGTGGATTCGCCGGTCTGATCCACGATCCGGTCCATCGCGTCGCGGTAGGTGGCGACCAGGGATTCCGAGCTTAGGGCGAGGACTCCGAGCTGCACGATCGCGGGCCCCGGGCGGTAGGTCCCGCTCTCTTCCCGCCGCAGGAAGTCGGTTCCTTCCAGGGTGCGGAGCAGACGGAGCGCGGTACTGGTGGAGAGACCGGCGGCTTTCGCGGCTTCGGACTGCGTCACTGCGCCCTGGCGGCACACCACGCTGAGCAGGGACAGCGCGCGCTCCACTGTCCGGGTGGTGCTGTCTGCCTTAGCTGTCTCGGCCATCGTGCTGCTTTCCTCACCAAATGTTGCCACCTAGTAAAACAGCAATTTCACTAGGTGACTAGACTCCGACACTAGTTGAAGCTTCAATAAAGTTGTGCAATAGTAGTTGAAGCTTCAAGTTTTTGGCGGTTTTCGCTGCCGCCCCTATCCGAAAAGAATCCAGTGGCTCTCCGTTTCCCCCTCTTTCGAAAGAAGAAGACAATGACTGATCTCACCATCATCGGTACCGGCAACATGGCGCGCGGGCTGGCTGCCCGCGCAGTGGCAGCGGGACGTTCGGTCCAGCTTCTGGCCCACGAGGACAAGGCGAAGGCCGACTCCCTCGCGGCAGAACTGGACGGGAAGATCACCACCGGAGTCCTGGGTGAGCAGCTCACCGGCGCCCTGGTAATTCCGGCGGTCTACTTCGACGCCTCCCGGGCCATCGTGGAGCAGTACGGCGATGCACTGACCGGCAAGGTGTACGTGGACATCACCAACCCCGTGGATTTCGCAACCTTCGATTCGCTGTCCGTTCCCGCTGACAGCTCCGCGGCCGAGGAACTGCAGAAGGCAACCGGGGCAAAGGTGGTCAAGGCCTTCAACACAACCTTCGCCGCCACCCTCTCGGACGGAACCGTTGCCGGACACCCGCTGGATGTACTCATCGCAGGGGACGACGCCGCTGCAACCCAGGCCGTGGTCGAGTTCGCTTCCGCTGCAGGGCTGAATCCCGTCGTCGTCGGCCCGCAGCGCCGTGCCCACCAGCTCGAGCACATGGGCTTCCTGCACATCCTGCTTTCCGCGAACGAGGAGCTTCCCGCCTACCAGTGGAATTCTGCGCTGAAGGTTGTTCCGGCCGCGTAGCTTTTCTCGCCGGTTTTACCGCTCCGGCCCGCGCGCCTAAGCGGCTGTGGGTTATACA
>NZ_JAXIOM010000088.1:0-10326 GCF_049311025.1 Arthrobacter sp. 3Tela_A | reverse complement strand
CCCCCCGGGGCCTTTCCGGCGGGTTGGCCCCCCCGCCCCCCCGGGCCTGGGCGCCGCGGGGCGTACGAGGTGGCTTCCTTTGCGGTCCGGAACCGCGTCTAGAACTGCGGCTCGGACTTCGGCGGGAAGGCCGGCAGATGATGGGTCGGCAGCCGGTCGCGGTTGAAAGTGACCGTGCTGTAACCGTGCGGCGCCGGGCGGCCGTTTTCGTCAAGGTTGACGAAAACAATGCGTTCGATGGTCAGGATGCTGGAGCGGGTAATCATGTTCCGCACCTCAGCGCGCATCGTCAGTGACGTCTTGCCGAACTTGGTGGCGCAGAGTCCCATTTCGATGAGATCGCCCTGCTGCGCGGAGCTCACGAAGTTGATTTCGGACATCAGCTTGGTGACGACCCGCCCGTTGCCCATCTGCAGAATTGCATAGATGGTTGCTTCTTCGTCGATCCACCGCAGCAGCGAGCCGCCGAACAGTGTTCCGTTTGCGTTCAGGTCTTCAGGCCTGACCCATTTGCGGGTGTGAAAATTGATGTCGCCAGATTCCATGATTCTCAGGTTATCCCCGCAGAACCGCCCTTCCGTGACGGGTGTGAGTGCGCGCACCGCCCTTCATGATGGCTGGAACAACCGCGCCAGCGGAGGATTTCCGGTGCGCTATCCCACACTCCAGCCTTCGCCGGCGGGAAGGATCGAGCCGGTCACGGCAACGGCGTCGTCACTGGGCAGGTAAGCGATAGGGGCGGCCACCGAGGCGGCTTCCAGGTCCGCCGGAACCAGCTACGCGGCCGGCAAAGGGCCCAGTCCGCCCGGGAATCCATAGTTCGAGTCCAGCGAGTTCCGGGTGGGCATCGGTACGACCGCATTGATGCGGACTCCGCGGGGTGTGTACGTGTAGGCCTCACTGCGGGTCATGCTGATAACTGCATGCTTGGCGGCAGTGTACGCAGCTCCCCCAATCGATCCGCGCAGGCCGCCTGTGAGGCCAAATTCACTATGGATCCGGAGCCGCTGGTTGGCTGCTTCCACCAGCAGCTCCGGCTGCTCTGCTGTCACGTTTTCCCGCGAGAGGGTGATGATCGAGGACAGCGGAAGACTTTTTCACTATGCCACGCACCATCCGTGCACCAACAGCACGGGCAGCGTCTTCGGTGCCCACCGCGCGGCCTGGGGTGTCAAGGATTCGCCGTGCCTCCCGGTTTCTGCAGTACATCGGCGAGGTCATATTTCACTGGCTCCTCCAGCTGGCCATAGCCGCAGCTCTCCGGATCCCGGTCCGGCCGCCAGCGCAGGAAACTCGGCGGATGCCGGAACCGCGGTCCCTCCATGTGGTCGTAGGCCACCTCGACCACCCGCTCCGGGCGCAGCGGGGTGAAGGACAGGTCCTTGTTGCCGGTCCAGCGGCTGCCTTCGGAACTGCGTGGTGTCCGGGAACCCGGGGCCGGTTCCCCGGCGTTCCAGGGATGTGACGGGTCCCAGGTCACCAGGGGCTGCAGCTCGGTGAAGAGCTCGCTGCGCCGTGCCATGGGGAAAGCTCCGATGACTCCCACATTGGCCAGGTTCCCGCCGTCGTCGTATAAACCGAGCAGCAGCGAGCCGATGCGGTCTTCCCCCGTTTTATGGACGCGGTATCCCGCCACTACGCAGTCAGCGGTACGGCGGTGCTTGACCTTGGTCATGGCCCGTTTTCCGGGTTCGTACTGCCCGCCCAGGGGTTTCGCCACCACTCCATCCAGTCCTGCCCCTTCGAAACGTTCGAACCAGTCCTGAGCCGTGTCCGCCTCCAGGGTCTGCCGGGTCAGGTGCAGCCGTCCGTCCGCCGCGCCCAGGACGGATTCGAGCTCTTCCCTGCGTTCCTGAAAAGGATCACCGGTCAGGTCCCGGCCGCCCAGTGCCAGCAGGTCAAACGCTACGAACGACGCCGGTGTCTGCTCCGCGAGCAGCTCAACGCGGCTTTCGGCCGGATGGATCCGTTGCTGCAGCAGGTCGAAGTCCAGCCGCCGGCCGTCAGCGCTGATGAGGATAATCTCTCCATCCACCACGCACTGGGACGGCAGCCCCTGCCGAAACGCCTCAAGAAGCTCAGGGAAGTAGCGGTTCAGGCTGCGGCCGTTGCGGCTGAGGATCTCCACCTCGTTCCTGTCCCTGAACACCAGCGCCCGGAATCCGTCCCACTTGGGTTCATAGGCGTAGCTGCCCGCGGGGACGCCGGCGGCCGGCTTGGCCAGCATAGGGGCAACGGGCGGGGACAGCGGCAGTTCCATGGGCTGGGCCTTCCTCAGTTGGGACCGTACGGGTTCCGGCGGCACCTTACAGGCAGCACGCCGGTCGTGGCTGACCACCACCGTAAGATGCATTTATGAGTCTGAACAGCACCACCGGCCGGCGCACCGCCTTTGGTGCCGGCCACTTTGATCCCCCGCTGCTTCATCCGGTTCACCGGATCGGGAACCGGGTACTGGATTTCCGCCGGCAGGTGGCCCTGATGGCCATCGTCAACCGCACGCCGGATTCGTTCTACGATGCCGGCCGCACCTTCGGGCAGCAGGCGGCAATTGATGCGGCGCTGCAGGCAGTGCACGACGGCGCCGACTGGGTTGATATTGGCGGGGTGCCGTTCGCTCCGGGGCCGGCCCTGGACACCGCCGAAGAAGCCGCCCGGATAGTTCCCGTGATCCGTGCGGTCCGGGAAGCCTCCGACGTCGTTATTTCCGCCGATACGTTCCATCCTGCGGTGGCGGAACAGGCTATCAAAGCCGGTGCGACCGTCATCAACGACACCACCGGACTTCATGACCCCCAGCTGGCCCGGGTTGCTGCCCAGTCCGGCGTGCACCTGGTTATCACCCACAGCCTGGCTGCGCCGCGCACGGTCTATCCCCGGCCGCAGTACACGGATGTGGTGGCCGAGGTCGCGGAGTTCCTGCACAGCAGGGCCGGCTACGCCCAGGACCTGGGGGTAGCTCCGGAGAAGATCATCATTGACCCGGGACACGACCTGAACAAGAACACCCTGCATTCCCTGGAACTGACGCGCAGGCTCGCCGAGATTGCCCGGATCGGCTTCCCCGTGCTGGCCGCTGTGTCCAACAAGGACTTCATTGGTGAAACGCTGGATGAGCCCAAGTCGGAGCGGGTCGAGGGGTCCCTGGCAGCAGCTGTTGCAAGTATTTTCAACGGTGCCCGGATCCTGCGGATGCACAACGTCCAGGCTGCATCCCGGGCCATCCGGATGACCGAGGCTGTCCTGGGCTGGCGCGAACCGGTGCGCCTGCGGCACAACATGGGCGACGTGAATGAGCCCGCTCCGTGAGTGCTGCCGTTATCACCGCTGCCGGATCAAAGAAGGAACTTGATGACGGCCAGCTCCTTGACGCCTATGCCTGGGACACGGTGCCCGACGCAGGAAGCCGGCCCTGCTTCCGGTTCAACTTCATCACCTCGGTTGACGGTGCAGTGAGCTTTAACGGCCGGTCAGGGGAACTGGGCAACGACGCCGACCGCCGGGTTTTTGCCCTGCTGCGCTCCACCGCGGACCTCATCCTGGTGGGTGCCGGGACCGTTCGGGCGGAGGGTTATGCCGGTGAGCTGCTCTCCGTGCAGGCCCAGTCGGAGCGCAGACGGCGCGGGCTCACCGCCCATCCCGGCATCGCCGTCGTCTCCGCTTCCCTTCATCTGGACCCGGAGTTCTTTCGGCAGGCACCCGTGCGCCCGCTGGTTCTCACTGCTGCCGCGGCACCGGAATCCCGCCGGAGAGCCCTGGAAAGGGTAGCGGACGTTGTGGTTGCCGGGGCGCGGACCGTTGACCCAGGGCAGGCAGCGGCTGTGCTGGCCCGGCGCGGCCACCGCCGTGTCCTGTGCGAGGGCGGGCCGCAGCTCTTCGGCTCGTTTCAGGCGGCGGGCCTGGTGGACGAGCTCTGCCTGACACTTGCCCCGGTCTTCACCGCCGGCGCGGCAGGGCGGATCACTGCCGGAGCGCCGGAAACCCGGCTGGAGCCCCTGCGCCTGAAGCACGTCCTGTGCTCCGGGGACACGCTGCTGCTCCGGTACTGCACGGCCTGAGCCTGCCTGTCCGGGTGGCCCTGCTGCCCGGGTTCTCCTCTAGAAGTTGATCATGTGTCCCGTCAGGCCGTGGAACGCCTCCTGGAGGGCCTCACTGAGCGTTGGATGCGTGTGGACGTTGCGGGCCAGTTCTGACGCCGTGAGGTCCCATTTCTGGGCGAGAGTCAGTTCCGGGAGCAGTTCGGACACATCCGGACCAATCAGGTGCCCGCCGAGGAGCTCCCCATAAGCGGAATCCGCGATGAGCTTCACGAAACCCACAGGTTCTCCCAGCCCGTGTGCCTTTCCGTTCGCAGTGAACGGGAAGGTACTGACCACTACGTCGTGTCCCTCGTCTTTGGCCTGGGCCTCGGTGAGTCCGAAACTGGCCACCTGCGGCTGGCAGAACGTCGCCCTCGGCATCATGCGGTAGTCCCCCAGCGGCATGGTCTCCGCACCGGCAATGGTTTCCGCCGCCACCACCCCCTGGGCTTCCGCGACGTGGGCCAGCTGCAGTTTGGCGGTCACGTCGCCGATAGCGTAGAGGTTGGGGACACTCGTGCGCATGTAGTCATCAATGGCGATTGCGCCGCGGTCCGTCACTTCCACGCCGGTACTTTCCAGGCCATAGCCGTCCAGCCGCGGGGTGAAGCCCACGGACATCATGACCCGGTCGGCGTCGATTGACTGCTGGTTCCCGCTCTTGTCCGTGTAGGTGACCGTGACGGAGCTGCCGTTGTCCGTAACCGTCTCCACCTTCGCCGAGGTATGGATCGGTATGCCCAGCTTCTTGTACTGCTTGGTGAGTTCCTTGGACACGTCCGGGTCCTCGTTCGGCAGGGCACGGTCCATGAACTCGATGATGGTCACGTCCACGCCGTAGCTGCGCAGCACGTACCCGAATTCCATGCCAATGGCGCCGGCGCCGACGATCACCATCTTCTTGGGCAGGTCACGGCTGAGGATCTGTGTCTCATACGTGACGACGTTCTCGCTCAGTTCGATTCCCGGCAGGAGCTTGACGGCGGCCCCGGTCGCAATGATTGCGTTCTCAAAAGTGACTTCCTCGGTCTTGCCGTCCGAAAGAGCCACTTCGATGGTGTGGGCGTCCTTGAAGACCCCGTGGCCGTCGTACTCAGTGATCTTGTTCTTCTTCATCAGGAAATGAACGCCCTTGACCCGGCCATCAGCCACCTGCCGGCTGCGGTCGAAGGCTGCTCCGTAATCAAAGCTCACATCGCCGTGCATCCCGAACGTATCCGCCTGGCGGGTGAAGATCTGTGCAAGCTCCGCGTTGCGCAGAAGTGCCTTGGACGGGATACAGCCAACGTTCAGGCAGACCCCTCCCCAGTACTTCTCCTCGATCACTGCAACGCTGAGACCCAGCTGCGCGGCGCGGATGGCGGCAACGTAGCCGCCGGGCCCGGCTCCCAGGAGAACGACGTCGTAATGTGCACTCATGCTGGCTCCTCAATCGTGGACATAAGGCTTGTGGAACAGTACCGGCTCAGATGTAGCCGCGGTACCCCTCCCAGGCGCGGCGCCGCTCCGGGAAGGGGTCGGATTCGATCCGGTCCTGCCGGTCGAAGACCCGTGTGAGGCGGTTTTCCTCCTCATACCGCGGCCAGTCTTCGCCGGGCAGGTGCCGGTGGGCCAGGCTGAGGAGGGAACCCTGGAATCGTGCCGAGAGTTCGCGGAGTTCATCCATGCCGCCGAGCAGGGACAGCGCACGCATGGTCCGCTCGTTGGTTTCCCCGAAAATGACCGGAACGTCGAAGGCATGGGTGGCGCCGAAGCCCAGAAGATTCATCAGCCGCGTGGCGTAGTCATACCGGTAGATCCAGGTGGGGGCGACCCTGGAATGGCCTTCGGCGACCATCTGGCTTGGGTACCAGAAGACCAGGTCGCCGCTGATTTCCACGGACTGGTCCCGCGACGGATACCCCGGATAGGCGGCGGTGACGCGCTCCAGGGCGGAAGGGTCCGTGCCGGCGAACATGCGCTCCAGCCGGGCCGGGGTTGAGGGCAGGATGTTGTCCAGCTTGGCGAACAGTGCACCTTCCTGGGCCATGGTTCCCAGGACCAGGGGTTTGGGCGCCGATTCCCCGTCCAGGTAGGTGTCAATGGGGTGCCGCGGCAGGAACTCGCCGTCGATCACAGGTGAAACACTCAGCGATCCCGGCTGCTGCACCGGGCCGATCTTCGTAGTCATCTTCTGGATGGCATTGACCAGCTTTGCCGCCGGGATGCGGGAGAGCGCATCGGCGGCGCGGGATTCGTCCACCCGCAGGATTTCCAGCAGATCCAGCGCCCACCGCTCGTGCATGTCCGGGTAGTAGGCCCCGGCCGGCGCAGGACTCTGAGCAAAGGCATTGTGGAAATAGGGCGCGGCGGACGGGATGCACATAAGTGCCGTGACGGAGATGCCGCCGGCTGATTCTCCGAAAATGGTGACGTTGTCCGGATCTCCGCCGAACGCCGCGATGTTTTCCTGTACCCAGGCCAGCGCCGCGACCTGGTCCCGCAGGCCCAGGTTTGAATCGAACTGCCGCTGGGGAGTTGAAAAGGCGGTGAAGTCCATGAACCCGAGGGCGCCGATGCGGTAGTTGAGGCAGACGTACACTACTTCCCCGGTCCGCACCAGGTTTGCCCCGCGGTAGGTGCGCACCGCTGAGGAGCCGGAGCTGAACGCGCCGCCGTACAGGTAGACGAGCACCGGCAGTCCGGTTTGGTCCTGGTCCAGCGGGGCGCTGACGTTCACAGTCAGGCAGTCCTCGCTCATGAGCGGCCGCCGGCGGGAACCGGTCAGAGCCAGCCCGCGGGACTGCGGCGGAATCGCCCCGAACTCCGAAGCATCACGAACTCCCGTCCAGGGCTCGGGAGGTACCGGGGCGCGCAGCCGCCGCTCTCCCAGCGGAGGTGCGGCGTAGGGAATCCCGCGCCAGGTGCGCACCCCGTCTTCCACGATGCCGCGCACCCAGCCGTGTGCTGTTTCCACGTCGAGTGCTGATATGTCCAGGGACATTCGCTTACCTGCTTCCACCGGGCGGCGCGGCCTGGGGAACCTAAGCCCGGCAGGGCTCCAGGGTCCGGTTCCGCGCTTCTCCACGATAGACCTCAGGGCAGCAGTGAACCAGAGCCCGCCAGTTCGGCCTCCGGTCCGGAGCTGAATCCGGCACCGCAGAAACCGGCGCCATGGAATCCGGTGGCGCGGCGGCAGAACGGGTGATTAGCCGGTGCGGCGCAGGAGATGGCGGTGCACGGCCACTTCCTTAAGGCAGAGCAGCCCCACGGCGGCCACGTTCAGCAGGACCTTGGCCGTCGTGTCCCAGTCCGTCAGGACGCACAGCATCCAGACAGACAGGAGTACGGCCGCATCCATCCGGCGCAGTGCAGCAGGGGTGGTGGCAACACTTTTCCCCTGAGACCGCTGAGACCCCGGCTGGGCACGCAGTGATGCGCTCATCAAAGCCATCGCAACTTCTTTCCCCCGTGAAGCGGCGGAACTGCCGTGAAGTGGCAGCTGCCGCCCTTAGAGAACTTTTATCACACCGGAGCCAAGTCCTGCAGTTGTTCGCTGCGGGCGCTTCCCGTGCGCTTAATGTTCTGCAACAGTGCCTTGTTCCACCCGCCACAGCCGGTCCAGGCGAACATTCTGGAGCATCCGGCGGTCGTGGGTGACCAGCAGCAATGTCCCGGTGTAGGACTCCAGCGCTTCCTCAAGCTGCTCGATCGCAGGCAGGTCCAGGTGGTTGGTGGGTTCGTCCAGGATCAGCAGGTTCACCCCGCGGGCCTGGAGCAAGGCAAGTGCCGCGCGGGTCCGCTCTCCCGGGGAGAGTGCACCGACCTTGGTTCCCGACTGGTCTGCCTTCAGGCCAAACTTGGCCAGCAGGGTCCGGACTTCCCCTGCGTTCATTTCCGGAACGCAGGCCTCGAATGCTGCTGCGAGGGGTTCTCCTGCCGCGAGCTGGGTACGCAGCTGGTCGATCTCGCCCAGAGCGACTCCGGCGCCCAGCGAAGCCGTTCCCTGTTCCGGGGCCAGTGTTCCGCGCAGCAGTGCGAGCAGGGTGGACTTGCCCGCCCCGTTGGGGCCGGTGATGCCTATCCGTTCGCCGGCGTTTACCTGTTGGGAAACCGGACCGAAGGCAAAGTCCCCGCGCCGTACTGCGGCTTCATTCAGGACGGCCGCCACCGAGCCGGAGCGGGGAGCTGCCGCAATCGAGAACTGAAGCTGCCATTCCTTCCGTGGTTCCTCCACCTCGTCCAGCCGGGCGATGCGTGACTCCATCTGGCGGACTTTCTGGGCCTGCTTCTCCGAGGACTCCATGCTCGCCCGGCGGCGGATCTTGTCATTGTCCGGAGACTTGCGCATGGCGTTCCGCACGCCCTGGGAGCTCCATTCGCGGGTGGTCCGGGCCTTAGCCACCAGCTCCGCCTTGCGCCCGGCGAATTCGTCATAGGCTTCCCGGGCATGGCGCCGGGCTACTGCGCGCTCCTCCAGGAAGGCGTCATAACCGCCGTCGTACACGGCCACCTGGTTTTGGGCCAGATCCAGCTCCACGATCCGGGTGACGCAGCGGGCCAGGAACTCGCGGTCGTGGGAAACCAGCACGACGCCGCCGCGAAGCCCGCGGACGAACTCCTCCAGCTTGGCCAGCCCGTCCAGGTCCAGGTCATTCGTCGGCTCATCGAGCAGGACGATGTCAAAGCGGCTCAGGAGCAGCGCCGCCAGGGCGACCCGGGCTGCCTGGCCGCCGGAGAGTCCGGTCATCAGCGCGTCGGGGCCTAGGTCAAGTCCCAGCTCCGCCAGGACCGCGGGCATCCGCTCTTCCAGGTCGGCGGCACCGGAGGCGAGCCAGGTGTCCAGGGCTGCGGCGTACTCATCCTGGGCCTGCACCGACTCTGATTCAAGAGCTTCCGCAGCGGCCTCCATGGCCGCGGTGGCGGCAGCCGCTCCGGTGCGGCGGGAAATGTACCCTGCCACGGTTTCGCCTGCCACACGCTCGTGTTCCTGGGGCATCCACCCCACAAAAGCATCGGTTGGGTGGCGCTCGACGCTGCCTTCAAAGGGCGCTGCCGCACCGGCAAGCAGCCTCAGCAGCGTGGACTTGCCTGCTCCGTTCGAGCCGACCACACCCACGACGTCTCCGGGAGCAACAGTCAGCGAGAGGCCTGAGAAGAGAACACGGTGGGCGTAACCGCCGGATAGATTGCGGGCTACAAGAGTGGCGGTCATGCCTTCAATCTTAGGCGGCCGGGGGCATGCCCAAGGACCGGCGGAGAGCGGGCTAGCGGTAGCCCTGGTAACCGTTCCACGCGTGCCGGCGGACCGAGCGGGGATCCAGTTCGATCCGGTCGTACCGGTCAAAAATCTTGGTGCGGCGTGACGTTGATTCGTAGTTCGGCCACATGGGTCCAGGGGCACCGCTGCGGGCAAAGCGCAGCAGCGCTGACTGGAACCTGTGGCCCACGTTCATTGCCGTCCGGCGGTTGCCCATGCTTAGCAGCATCCGGCCCGTGCCGGCATCGTAGGTACCAAAGGCCGCCAGCAGGTCCATACCGTGCGTAGCCCCCAGACCGGCCGCGCGTGCCGCCCGCGGTGCGTAGTCGAACCGGTAGGACCAGGTGGGTGCGTGGTCGGCATGGGCCTGGGCCGCCTGGATGCTGGGATACCAGAACACCGCGTCGCCGCCCAGTTCCACTGCCTGGCGGCGGTGGGGGTAACCGCGGTAGGCAGCGGTGACGCGGTCCCGGCTGCCCGGGTCCGTCAGCGCGAACATCTTCTCGATCCGTTCCGGGGACGTGGGCAGGATGTCGTGCAGTTTACTGAACAGCGCCCCTTCGTTTTCCATGGTGCCGATCACCATAGGGACTTTGTGGGCGCGGCCTTCTGCCAGTGCCTCCAGCGGGTGGAGCGGCAGGAAGGATCCGTCCACCACCGGGGAGGGGCAAAGCGCGCCCGGGCGGGCTTCGGGTGTGATTCTGCTGCTCAGTTCCTCCTGTGCTTTCACCAGTGCGGATGCCGGGAGGCTGGAGAGCAGTTCAGCGGCGCCGCCGGGGCCGGTTCCCAGCAGTTCCAGGAACTCCCCCGCCCATGCCGACGCGAGATCAGTTCCGTACGCTGCCGCAGGGGCCGGGCTCTGCAGGAAGGTGCGGTGGAACAGCCCGGCAGCTGCCGGGACGCACATCAGGGTCAGGGCAGCTGCCGCACCGGCGGACTCCCCGAACAGGGTCACGTTCTCCGGGTCGGCCCCCCACGCCGCGGGGGTTCGGCGGGCCCCCTACCCGG
>NZ_JAXIOM010000087.1:0-10598 GCF_049311025.1 Arthrobacter sp. 3Tela_A | reverse complement strand
GGCCCCGGGCCGCACGCGGCCCCCCCCCCCGGGGCGGCCCCGGGTGCTCCCCCCGCCGCGAGGTCCGTGACGCGATGCTGCAGCTGCGTGCTGCCGCCCGCTCCGTGGGCAACGAGCCGGTGCCGCAGCTGGTGCGTGACATCCTGGCAAACCTTGGCTACACGGCTGACCCGCCCTCCGGCGGAGGAGCCACGCGTGAGAAGTGGGAATCCCTGGCCGCGCTCGTTGCGCTGGCCGATGAACTGCACGCGAACCGCACGCTGGACCCGGACAGCATTTTCACCCTGGCGGATTTCACTGCGGAGCTGGAGGAACGTGCCGCCGCCCAGCACGCGCCGAAGGTCCAGGGCGTAACCCTGGCCAGTCTGCACTCAGCCAAGGGTCTGGAATGGGATGCCGTCTTCCTGGTGGGGCTTAGCGAAGGCCTGATGCCGATCTCCTTCGCGGACACGCCCGAGGCCGTTGATGAAGAGCGGCGCCTGCTTTATGTGGGCATCACCCGTGCCCGGGTGCACCTGTCTCTGTCCTGGTCCACAGCCCGCACTCCCGGCGGCCGGGCCAACCGCAAGCCCTCCAGGTTTCTGGACGGGCTGCGGCCCAACACGGCCCGCGATGCCGGCTCTCCCCGGCAGGTCCGGCCGGCCCGGAAGAAAGTGACCGGTCCCGCAAAGTGCCGGGTCTGCGGCAGCCTGCTCACCACCGGGGCGGAGCGCAAAATGGGCCGCTGCGGGGACTGCCCTTCAACGTATGACGAAACAACGTTCGAGGCGCTGCGTGAGTGGAGGCGTGAAGCCGCAAGCGAAGCGGGGGTTCCGGCGTTCGTTGTGTTCACGGACGCGACGCTGGTGGCCATCGCCGAGGACAAACCGCCCACGCTGAACCGGCTGGCGACAATCCCCGGGGTGGGACCGTCCAAGCTTGAACGCTACGGGGAGGCAGTCCTGCAGGTGCTGGCGCAAAGCCCGCAGCTCTAGCCGCTGCGAACCGGGAACGGCTCAGGCAGCTTCGATCCGGGCCGACTGCAGCCGGCAGCCGCAGTCCGGATGGAAGTCCAGCGCCTCCAGGCCAATGTGGCCGTCTGCGGCGCGCAGCTGCAGGACAGCAGACCACGTAACCGGCTGGGCGACGCCGTCGAGAAAGGACAGCGCCTGCCCTGCCGCTGACGCAGCTGCCAGGGTTGCTGATGCGGTTTCCTCACCTCCGGGACCCGGCGGCCGTGCAGGACCCGCCGGCTCGGCCGCCGGTGCATACCAGCCGGGGTCGGAATCCCCGCGGTGGCGGTCCAGGCAGCCAAGGCACGGAGTTGCGCCGGGAACAACCAGCGGACCCACCTGGTAGCCGTACTGCTGCACGGAGACGGCCAGATGCGGCTGCTCGAGTTTGTCCCCGGGCAGGGCGCGCAGCGGCGCGGGCTTCTCCGAGGCGAGGATGGCCAGGTCGACGGCCGCGGTCCGAACCCCGCCCGCCGGCCAGGGAACCTGCAGGACACGCACCGTTGGATCAATTCGGTACAGCTGGCGCTTCACGGCCGAATAGCGCGGCATGCCGATGTCCGTCAGCGCATACGCCGGCCCGACGTCGCTGGGGGAGACCACGCCGCCGTCACCCAGCAGCACGGTGCCCACACCCGCAGCTGCGAGGATCCGTGCGGTCAGGGCCCCGCACCGGCCCAAACCCAAAACCTCGACGACGGCTCCGCCGCGCAGGGCAAGGGCGTCCACCGCATCCCGGCCGTAGACAGCCGAGAGGCGTTCGCCGTCGGGCCGAAGCCGTTCCTCGCGCAGGGGCGGAAGCAGCGGCCGGTTGCCCGGCTGGGCCAGCAGGACCGGGGCCAGTACCCGGAGCAGCTGCTCCACCCGCCCGCTCTCAAGCCCGGCGGCAGAACCGGCGGAGGTCTCCTCACCGTCCGGAACTCCGTTCCGCAGGGAACCAATGAAGGCAAGGTCCCCGCTGGTGAGTCCGGCCAGGAGCAGGGCGCCTTCGCCCAGTCCGAACTGGCGGCGGTCGGTGCCTAGGTCCAGGACGTAGATGCCCGGGTTGATCCGCATGCCGGTCTCCTCTGGTCTGGGGTGTGCTAGTGCCGGGCCACCATGTTGGCACGTCCAGAACCGGCTGGAGCGGGTTTTCCACAGGAATCGATAAGCCGGAGTCAGGCAGAATAATGTGGAGATATGCCTTCTGCGTCCGTGCCAGCCACCACCCGAGCCGGGTTGCCCATCGAAGTGCGGCGTTCGGCACGCCGGAAGCGGACGGTCAACGCCGTCTTCCGGGACGGCGTCGCCGTCGTGTCCATTCCTGCACACTTCACCAAAGCCCAGGAAGCTGAATGGGTGCAGCGGATGGTGGACAAACTCGAGACCAGGGCCGCAGCGCCGCCTGTTGATCCGGCCGAGGCCGATTCAGGGCTCGCCGAGCGCGCTGCAGAATTGTCCCGCCGCTACCTCAAGGGCGCGGCCAGACCCGTGTCAGTGCGGTGGGTAGCCAACCAAAACTCGCGCTGGGGCTCGGCAACGCCGGCCCGGGGAACCATCCGGCTGTCGGACAAACTGATTGGCATGCCGGCCTGGGTGGTGGACTACGTACTGCTCCATGAACTGGCGCACCTGCTCGAGCCCTCCCACGGGCCGAAGTTCTGGCGGCTGCTCGAGTCCTACCCGCACACTGAAACGGCGAAGGCCTATCTGTCCGGGGCTGCCTACGCCAGCGCCCGCGGACTCAAGGGTGAAATGTCAGAAGGCTAGGCGGACGGGCCGCCCTTGCCGGGCTCCTGGCCGTCGTCGCCGGAGCCGCCTTCATCACCGGACGGGTCCTCCGCCGCGGTGCCGTCCCCCGGGGCGGAGGAATCATCAGAGCCGTTTTCCTTTTCGTCCGCGGCGGGCTCGTTGAAGCCGCCCTCCAGCAGCCGCCGCAGTGCTGCATCGACGTCGGAATCGGAAGCGTCCAGGAGCTCACGCCGCTTGCTGAAGCCTGCCGGATCATCGAGGTCTTCGGAGGTGGGCATCAGGTCCGGGTGCTGCCAGACGGCGTCCCTGCCTTCGATGCCGCGTTCTTCACGCAGCTGGGACCAAAGCGCGGAGGCATCCCGAAGCCGGCGCGGCCGCAGTTCCAGTCCCACCAGCGATGCGAAAGTATGCTCAGCCGGTCCGCCGCTGGCGCGGCGGCGGCGGATCATTTCCCGCAGCGCTGCCGCGGAGGGAAGGTTCGACGTCGCAGCGGCGGTAACCTCGTCCACCCAGCCTTCGACCAGGGCGAGGGCGGTTTCCAGACGCTCCAGAGCGGCAGCCTGGGCAGGGGTGCGCTCCGGCTGGAAGACGCCTCCGGCCAGGGCTTCCTGGATTGACTCCGGGTTGGCGGGATCGATGTCCCGGGCCACCTCTTCCATCTTGGACATATCGATGTGGATGCCGCGCGCGTAGCTCTCGATGATGCCGAACAGGTGGGGTGCGAGCCAGGGGGCGTGCGCGAACAGCCGGGCATGAGCGGCTTCGCGCACGGCGAGGTACAGCCGTACCTCGGTGTCGGGGACGTCCAGGCCTTCGCCGAAAGCGGCGACGTTGGAGGGCAGGAGCGCCATGGTTCCCTCGGAAAGTGGCAGGCCGATGTCGGTGGAGCTCAGCACTTCCCGGGAGAGCGCACCGACTGCCTGGCCCAGCTGAATGCCGAACATGGCCCCACCCATGTTTGCCAGCATGGAGGACGCGCCGCCCATCATGGACTTCATCTCCTCCGGCATCTGGGTGGTGATCGCGTTGGACAGGGCCTGGGAGATGCTCACAGCCACCGGTTCGGTGAGCCTGCGCCACGAGTCCATGGTGGCTTCAACCCACTCCGCGCGGGACCATGCTTTGCCAAGGGTGGTCGTTGACGGGAAGTCCGTGACCGGGTCCAGCCACATCTGAGCCACGTGGAGTGCTTCATCGACCTCGCGTGCCTGTCCGGAGGTCACTGAGGGATCTCCGCCTGCAGCGGCGACGCGCCGGGCGTTGTCCTTAGCCAGCTGCCAGTTGACGGGTCCCTCGGACGGGGCGCTGAACATGGCCTGGACCTGCTGGAAAATCATCGCCATGGCATTCGGATCCGACGGCAGGCCCGCTGCCTTGGCCAGCTCCTGCGGATCAAGGCCGCCCGCGGCCCCGCCGCCGCCAAAGAGACGGGCCAGCATCTCGGACAGCGGATCCTGGGGAGTGTCTCCGTGGTCAGAGGGATTTGAGCTCATGGGTACCACCGGTCCTGTGGAAGTTCTAGTGCATAAGCAGCCAGTGGGTCACCGGCTGCGTGGATTCCCACGTTACCGGCACCGGCCGTGCACTGTCCCGCATTCTCGGGATACGTTCGCTGTTGGCAAAGGGCGCACGTGGGAGAATGTCCCAAGACTTCGTGTGCGCCCGGCTCCGCCGGTGCTTTCGCGGGGCACATGCATCTTCCACCGTCCGGCCGCTGCCGGGCTCCGGCCGTGCGCCGCAGGAAAGGACAGCCGATTGCGTTCCCCGAACGACGAACCCTCCGCAGGAAACAGCCCCACGGGTGTGCCCGCCGGAACGCCGGCTGCGCCGCAGCGCCCCGAGCGGCGTTCCCCCCGCAGGCGTGCGCTGCTTTTCTCCGGCGGTACAGCCCTGGTTCTTGGTGCTGCCGGACTGGTGATCCCGGCGCCGTACGTGCTGGAATCACCTGGCCCCACTTTCAACACCATCGGGGAAATCGGTGACAGCCCGCTGATCACGATCAACGGCGAGCAGACCTACCCCACTGCGGGCGAGCTGGCCCTAACCACCGTGTTCGTCTCCGGCGGGCCCAACGGTGCGGTGAACATGGGTGAAGTCGTCGCCTCCTGGCTAGACCCGGAGGACGCGGTGCTGCCCGTGGACTTCGTCTACCCGCCCGGCACCACCCGCGGCGAAATCCAGGAAGGCAACGCCGCCGCGATGACCTCCTCCCAGGAGTCCGCGGTTGCTGCCGCCCTGGACCAGCTGGAGATTCCCTTCACGGAAGAACTCTCCGTCGCCGGGGTCATGGAGGATGCGCCGGCCGAAGGGATCCTTGAGGCCGGTGACATTCTGCTCTCAGTCGACGGGACTGAGGTGACGGACGTTGAGTCCCTGCGGGAGGCCCTGAATGAGACGGACGGTGCACCCGCCCGGATTACCGTGCGCCGGGACGGACAGGAACAGACGCTGGAGGTGACGCCGGTACTCGGGGAGAACGGCACCTACCAGATGGGCGCTTACCTCAGCATTGATTTCACCTTCCCCTTCGAAGTTGAGATTGCCCTCGAGAATGTCGGGGGCGCTTCCGCGGGGATGATGTTCGCTTTGGGGATTATCGACAAGCTGACCCCCGGGGAGCTGACCGAAGGACGGAACTTCGCCGGCACCGGAACCATCGACGCCGACGGCAGGGTGGGACCGATTGGCGGTATCGAGCAGAAGATGGTGGGAGCCGCTGCTGCAGGTGCGGAGTTCTTCCTGGCACCGGAAGCGAACTGCGACGAAGTCGTAGGGAACATCCCGGAGGGCCTCGAGGTTGTCAGTGTGGAAACCCTGGACCAGGCGCTCAACGCCGTCGAAACCCTTGCAGCGGGCAACACTGCGGAGGGCCTCGCACGCTGTTCCGGATAACCAGGCGGCGGCATTCCCGGAGCCGGATCGAATCACGATCCTAATAAGGTTCGGGCCCCGCTGCCCGATAAGTGGCCCTGTGCGGGATTAACAGGGCAGAATAAGGAACCACGGCAAGAAACGGGCAGGCCGTCGGACACAGGGGTCGTACGTTGCTTCGATACCGAGGCAGCAGAGAATCCGAACTCGCCGAGCTGTTCGCAGGTGCCGTGAGCCGACGTACCGAACGATGAGGTAACTGTGACTTCCGGACCTAATGGCCCATTCTCCCAACCGAGCCCCAGCACCACCCGTCGGCGGCGCAGCCCGCTGATTGCCACCCTGATCGTCGTAGCCGTACTGGTGATCGGGTTTGTCTACTTCTCCCAGGTGTACGCTGACGTGCTTTGGTACAACCAGCTTGGCTTCCTTGAAGTCTTCGTCAAGGAAAACCTGACCCGGATCGCCCTGTTCGCAGCCGCGTTCCTGGTCATGGCCGTCTGCGTGTACCTCAGCATCCGCGCCGCTTACTCCTCGCGTCCGATCTATGCGCCGGACAGCGCGCTGCAGGACAACCTGAACCGCTACCAGGCCCAGCTTGAGCCGGTACGCAAGCTCCTGATGATCGGAATTCCCGTGGTCGTCGGCGGATTCGCCGGCACAGCGGCCATGGCCATGTGGGAACAGGCACTGCTGTTCTTCAACCGCAAGGACTTCGGGCAGACTGATCCCGAGTTCAACATGGACTACAGCTTCTACCTGAACACGCTGCCGTTCATTGGCTTCATCGTGGGCTTCCTGATCTCCGTCGTCGTCATCAGCGGTATCGCCGGACTCCTCACCCACTACCTCTACGGCGGCATCCGCCTCGAAGAGAAGGGCGTCTTCGTCAGCCGCCCGGCACGCATCCACATTGCCGTCATTGCCGCTTCCTTCCTGCTGCTGCAGGCCGCGAACTTCTGGCTGGACCGCTACAACACGCTCCTGAGCACCTCAGGTTCCTGGACCGGCGCGCTATACACAGACGTCAATGCCGTCATCCCCACGAAGGCCATCCTCGCCGTTGCCTCGGTGATCGTGGCACTGCTGTTCATCCTCTCGGCGATCATCGGCCGCTGGCGGCTGCCGATCATCGGTACGGCCATGCTGGTCATTACCGCAATCGTGGCCGGCGGCGTGTACCCCTGGATCGTCCAGCGCTACCAGGTTGTTCCCTCGGAGCAGACCCTTGAGCGCGAGTACATCCAGCGCAACATCGACCTGACCCGCGAAGCCTACGGACTGGCCGACACCGAAGTGATCGACTACGACGCAACTGTTGACGCCAACGCAGGGGCCCTGGCGGCCGACGCCGGAACCACCGCGAACATCCGCCTGCTGGACCCGAACGTCGTTTCGGACGCTTTCGGCCAGCTCCAGCAGTTCCGCCAGTACTACCAGTTCCCGGAAACCCTGAACGTTGACCGCTACAACGTGGAGGGCGATGTCCAGGACACCGTCATCGCCGTTCGTGAGCTGAACATCAACGGCGTCCCCGACGGCTGGGTGAACGAGCACATCCTGTACACCCACGGCTACGGCGTGGTCGCAGCCCGCGGGTCAACGGTGCAGGCTGACGGCAAGCCCAGCTTCATGGAATCCGGCATCCCCTCCACGGGTGTGCTGGGCGACTACGAACCCCGTGTGTACTTTGGCGAGTCTTCCCCGGACTACTCCGTAGTCGGTGCTCCGGAAGGATCGGCTCCGGTGGAAATCGACCGGCCGCAGACCGGAAACGCAGAGGATGACACCCAGACCACCTTCTCCGGCGACGGCGGACCCAGCGTGGGCAACCTCTTCAACCAGCTTGTCTACGCCATCAAGTTCCAGTCCACGGAACTGCTGCTCTCGGACTTCGTCAACGAAGAGTCCCAGATCCTTTACGACCGCGATCCCCGTGAACGCGTGGAGAAGGTTGCGCCCTACCTGACCGTTGACGGAAACGCCTACCCGGCCATTGTTGACGGACGCGTGAAGTGGATTGTGGACGGCTACACCACCAGCCGTTACTTCCCGTACTCCACCCAGCAGGAGCTTGCTTCGGCAACCACCGATTCCCTGACCGGCGGTGCCTCCGCCGCACTGCCGGCAGACCGGGTGAACTACATCCGCAACGCGGTGAAGGCGACTGTGGACGCCTACGACGGTTCCGTCACCCTGTACGCCTGGGACGACGAGGATCCGCTGCTGAAGGCGTGGCAGGATGTCTTCCCGTCCACGCTGAAGCCGTACAGCGACATGTCGGCGGACCTGATGGCGCACGTGCGCTACCCGGAGGACCAGTTCAAGGTCCAGCGTGAGCTCATGGGCCGCTACCACGTCACCGATGCAGAGTCCTTCTACAAGAACGACGACGCATGGTCCGTTCCGTCCGACCCCACCCGGACGAATTCCGACGTCAAGCAGCCGCCGTACTACCTCTCGCTGGAGATGCCCGGCCAGGACAGCCCGGCATTCTCCCTGACGACGCCGTTTATCCCGTTCGTCAGCCAGAACGGTGAAGCGCGGAACGTGCTCTACGGCTTCCTCGCAGCTGATGCCGATGCAGGGACCGGCAAGGACGGCGAGAAGGCGGAGTCGTACGGAACGCTGCGCCTGCTCGAACTTCCGACTGACACGGCAGTACCCGGCCCCGGCCAGGCACAGAACCGGTTCAACTCGGATCCGACGGTTTCCAATGCGTTGAACCTGCTGCGCCAGGGTGCTTCCGAAGTCATCAACGGCAACCTGCTTAGCCTGCCCGTGGGCGGCGGCATGCTTTACGTGCAGCCGGTCTACGTGCAGTCCTCCGGTGCCTCCTCCTACCCGACGCTCCAGCGCGTGCTGGTGAACTTCGGCGAAAAGGTTGGCTTCGCCCCAACCCTGGACGAAGCACTTGACCAGGTCTTCGGCGGCGACTCCGGAGCTGTCACCGGCGACCAGGAGAATGTTGGCGAGACGCCGGTTGATCCCAGTGCTCCGCCCGTGGAAACCACGGCCCAGGCTGACCTGGAAACTGCACTGTCTGATGCCGGTGCAGCCATTCAGGAAGGACAGGAAGCCCTGGCCAACGGTGACTTCGCAGCCTACGGCGCAGCGCAGGACAAGCTCAACGCAGCTATCCAGCGGGCCATCGGCGCGCAGGACCGCATCGCGGGTGCTGCTGCCGGTGCCGCTGACGGCTCCGGCGACGAGGGCGCCGATTCGGGCGAGGAGAATTCCGGCGAGTAACCGTGTGAGTTGCGGCTCCACCCCGCGGACGGTAGAGTAGATACCGCGCCGCGGGGTGGAGCAGTTCGGTAGCTCGCTGGGCTCATAACCCAGAGGTCGCAAGTTCAAATCTTGCCCCCGCAACCAAAGAAAGATCCCCATTCGGATATCCGGATGGGGATCTTTTGTTTTGCCGGAAATTCCGGATCGGCTCTTTCCCTTAGCCGAAGCTACTAGACTCGCTGCATGAACGCCCGGCGCCACGGGAGGCCACACGGCAGCTACCGGCCCGGACCCGGGGGAGATCCCGGCCGAGGCGAAACTGCGCTGCAGAAACTGGACCGGAACTGGGCTGATCTTCTTCAGGAACTGCGTGTGCTCCAGACCGGAATCCAAATACTCACCGGGTTTCTGCTCACGCTGCCGTTCCAGCAGCGCTTCGCAACGCTCTCTCCGGCGCAGGTGGGCATCTACCTCTCCCTTGTGGTGCTCTCCGTCCTTGTCACGGCTGTCCTTATGTCCACCGTGGTGATGCACCGGTCCTTCTTCCAGCGCCGGATCAAGTATCAGCTGGTGCGCAACAGTGACCTCTTGCTGCGCTGGACACTGGTTCTCGTGGGACTCATCCTGATCGGCACTGTGGCACTGGTGTTCGATATTGTCCTGGGCGGAGGGGCCGGAGCCGCTGCCGGTGCCGGAGCCGCATTGGTGCTTATACTGCTTTGGCTGGTGCTTCCGCGCCGAAGCAGGAACCGTGCGCTGCGCCGGAACCGCGGCCTAAGCCCGTAACGCCAAACGGGCCGGTCCCAGCAGGGGACCGGCCCGTTTACCGGGGACAGCGAGGCTAGTTCTGCTCGATCGCTGACTGGTTGGCGGCAGAGGCCTTCAGCGCGGCCAGGCGTGCTTCGACCTCGGTCTGCTCGCCCAGGTCCTCAAGCGATTCGAACTGCGCGTCGAGACTTGAAGCTGCCAGCTCGTTCGCACCCCGCACCCGTGCTTCTTCGCGGCGGATCTTCTCTTCGAAGCGTCCCACCTCGGAGGTGGGGTCCATGACGTCGATGCTCTTGATCGCATCGTGCATCTGGTTCTGTGCAGCGGCGTTGCGGGAACGGGCAATGAGTTCGTTGCGCTTGGACTGCAGCTGCTGCAGCTTGTCCTTCATCTGGTTCAGCCCGGTCTTGAGCCGCTCAACGATTTCCTCCTGGGAAGCGATCGTCGGTTCGGCCCCGCGGGCCTCGTTCTCTGAAGCCATCTGGCGCTGGATGGCGACCTTGGCCAGGTTGTCGAACTTCTCGGCGTCCGTGGTGTTGCCGCTGGCACGGAACTCGTCAGCCTTCCGCGAGGCAGCCAGCGCCTTGTTGCCCCAGCTGCGGGCGTTCTCCAGATCCTCGTTGTAGTCGTCCTGCAGCATGCGCAGGTTGCCGATGGTCTGTGCGACGGCGCTTTCAGCCTCGGCAATGTTGTTGCTGTAGTCGCGGACCATCTGGTCAAGCATCTTCTGCGGGTCTTCGGCCTGGTCCAGAAGCGCGTTGATGTTGGCCTTGGCCAGTTGGGCGATCCGCCCGAATATGGACTGCTTTACCATCTGTCTGCCTTTCGCGTGTGTTCACGTAGTGCGTTGTTGTGCTGTTGCCAGCCTGTCAAAACCCCGGTCCGGCAGTAACCCGTCCCGGCAAAATCCGCGGATGCCCGTTGGCTAGAAGTTTCCTCCCGAAGACCCAAAGCCGCCTCCGCCGCCAAAGCCCCCGCCGCCGCCAAAGCCGCCGAACCCTCCGC